>NZ_CP064873.1:3300000-3415278 GCF_019056515.1 Microbacterium paraoxydans | reverse complement strand
GGTGCTCCGGACGATGTTCGGGAAGGGAGCGCGGGAGAGGCTGCCCTGTGGATAACTACGGATGCCCACGCTAGTCATCGTCGTCGGGAACGGCAACCTGCCGCGGAGAATCAAGCCCCGTGGCGGCTCGGTCGCGTGGCCGGGGTTGTGGATAGCTCCTGTGTGGAGCGGAGGCGAGTGCTCTCAGTCGGCGTCGTACTCGCAGCTGACCGTGCCGGAATCCGACGTCTCCTCGACGACCAGCTCGTCGTTCCAGTAGATCTTGCATCCCACCGTCTGATCGTCGCTGTCGGTGGGTGCCGTGATCGTGATCCAGGCCGACGACTCCGACGTGGTGTACTGCGCGTTCCCGACCGCCGGCCAGGGGAGGGTCCTGGTCTCGGTGTCGCTGCTGAAGGTGGCTGTCACCCCGGACTGCGGTCCCGTTCCTTCGAGGAACACCTTGTTCAGCGGGGGTGACCAGAGTCCGCTCAGGAAGACGATCAGCAGGATGAGCGCGAGGAGGAGGGCGGCGAGGGCGGCTGCCAGCCCGAGACCCGCCGTGCGGCGCTCGTCCGAAGGAGCGCGGCGCGCGCGGCGGGCCAGGACGATTCCGCCGATCGCGGCTGCGGCGCCGAGGACGAAGACGGGGATCAGCCAGGGATTCTGGAGCGCGTAGTACGGAACGGCGAGGGCGACCAGGAGGATGAGAGAGACGACTCCCGTGGCGATCGCCGCGGTGGGGAGCGTCCGAGTCCGCCTGCCGTCGCGGGTGGTCTCGGAACCGGAGTCGGAATGGGTCTGCTGGTGGGTCATCGCGGCCTCTCGCTGGGACAGCACTTCCCGCTCATCGACGGTTCGAATAGCATACCCGGGGGGATACGGACGTCCTCCGGTTCGCATGGTCGACCGGATCGATGCCGCCCTCATTCGACGAGACGGGGGGATGAGAAGTGGCCGGATACGCCGAGCTGGACGAGATCATCGGAAAGATGAAACGAGCCGCCATCGACTGTTGGATGGCGGACCAGGGCTTCGACCCCGTGTGGGGGAACGAGGGCACCTACGCGAAGTGGGGCTGGGCCCCGTATCAGTACTTCCGGCCCGAAGCCGACGGCTCCGGCGGCGGTGAGAGCGTGGGGTACGGGGACGGTGTGTCCTGCGTCGCCCAGTTCGACGCCATCCGTTCCACGATCGACGGCCTCGTCGAGCGGTGGCGGAATCTCCCGGACGGTTCCGCGTGTGCCACCCCGCAGAGTGCCGCCAACGCGGCGGCAGCTCAGCTCGGCGCCTCGGGGACGGATCCGAACGCCATGGGCGGGAGCGATATCGCCACATCCAACGGGACCGTCGCCGAGGTGGTCCTGAACCGGATGGACGGGAGCTTCCGGGATCCCTTCGTCGACAAGTACTACACCCAGTTCTCGGCGGTGCACCCGGGCATCGGGCAGGCCGCGAAGATCCTCCAGGCGAACTACGCCGCGTGCGGGGCGATGTGGCCGGCGGTGGGTGACGACGTCGCGACGATCTGCGACAGCGCCCGGGTGGCCTGGGAGACCCAGGCGAAGAACTCGTCGGCGGCGACCGCGACGTTCCAGTTGACGGTGCTCGCCGCGGTCGCCGGTGCAGTGGGATCGATCGTCACGGCGGGCGCGGGAACCGTCGCTGCCGTCGCCGGTCTGGGCGGTGTGGCCTTCGCGGCGAACACGGCCCTCGCCGGTATCACCGCCAATGCCGCGATCTCGGGGAGCTCCTACGACACGATCCTGAAGTCCCTGACCGACGCGCTGGAGAAGCTGGACGAGACGATCACCGCCCAGGAGAAGGCGCTGGCCACGATGCTGACGTCCGCCGAAGCGACGATCCGCGGTGATCTCGTGAGCTACAACCTCGACGCGTCCACCCTGGGCGAGTATCCGGTCCGCGACGGGGCGATGCGGATCGACAAGACGGACGCGAACATCGTGTCACGCAACATGGGGCGGATCGAGGAGACGCTGTCCGGTGCCCGATCGGCGCTCGGCAGCGCACCGGCCAGTGCGCCCACGCCGCGAAGCGCGGGGATCGGCTGGTCCTCGAACGGAACGCACGCAGAGGCGACCGCCCTGCATGCCCTCGTCGTGCGCTGCCTTGACCTGACGATCGCCGAGTACTCCCGCGGCCACGACCTGTTCGACGCGACGGTGGCGGATTACTTCCAGACCGATGCGAACGCGGAGCAGACGGTGCGGACGCTGCTGGCCGATGAGCGCCTGAGCGCGGATCTCGGGGTGTGACGGCCATGGAGAGTCGGCATCTCGGACCCATCCTTCTCGACGGCGGCGCCGGCGGCGGCGCCATGGAGGAGACGATCGACTTCGCGGGAGAGCAGATCCGCGCGCGACTGGAGATCGACTATCCCGACCGGCTGACGCAGGCGGCCGTCGACGACATCGATGTGATGCTCGATCACCCCCAGGTGGCCGATGGCCTCGCCCGGGACACCATCGCGTCCGCGCTGCGCCGGGAGGACTCCGCCGCGGCGCAGCTCTTCCAGGCGTGGGAGGGTGCGCGCTGGGGGAGGGACAGCTCGGAGGAGGAGTTCCTGCGGGCGCTTCGGCCTGTCGCGATGACCATCACCCCGGATGGTGGAAGGGTGAACCCGGACCGTGTGGTCCTCGCTTACGGGGTCGGTGACGGCTCGGCGACCGGACTGGTGACGGTGCGCCTTCGGCAGTGGGCGCCGCCGGAGGTGGATCGCACCCTCGCGCGCGGGGCCGCCTAGGCCGTGACAGGCAGATTTGCCCTGTGCGCCGCCAAGACGTACCCTTAATCGGTTGACTTATGCCTGTACGGCAGTTCCCTATGTCTCCGGTCGAAGTGAATCCGGTGGCAGCATTCCCGGAGTGATCTCATGAGCAAGCGCACCTTCCAGCCCAACAACCGTCGTCGCGCCAAGAAGCACGGCTTCCGTGCCCGCATGCGCACCCGCGCCGGCCGTGCCATCCTCTCGGCACGCCGCGCGAAGGGCCGTACCGAGCTCTCCGCGTAAGCAGCTGTGCTCGCCCGCCCGTTCCGTTTGACCCGCGGGAGCGACTACCGACTGGTCGTTCGACGCGGATCGCGTTGTGGCGGGGCCCGCGTCCTCACCTCCATGCTGGCGACCGGTGAGAGCAGAGCAGCGCGTTTCGGTTTCATCATCAGCAAGCAGGTGGGCACCGCTGTGGTGCGCAACACCGTGCGCCGGCGACTCAAAGCCGTCTGTGCGGAGGCGCTCCCACGTGTTCCTCAGGGCACGGATGTCGTCATCCGTGCCCTTCCTGCGTCGGCGACGGCGTCGTATGCGGAACTACGCAGTGACGTGCACCGCTGTCTCGCGCGGCTCGCGCCCGTCGAGGCCACATCATGACCGCCTTGCCGGCGTCGTCGGTGGGCACGGGAGAGATGCACGGACGCGACGTGCTCCGGAGCATTCCGCTCCTTCCGCGCAACGCCGTGCTGGCTCTTCTCGCGGGGTACCGCAAGGTGGTCTCGCCGATGTACGGGGACGTGTGTGCGTACTACCCCTCCTGTTCCGCCTACGCTGTAGGTGCGGTGCAGCAGCACGGCGCCGTGCGGGGGGCTCTGCTCTCGGCGTGGCGCATCCTCCGCTGCAACCCCTGGTCTCGCGGAGGCGTCGACGACGTCACACCGCATCGACACTTCCGCTACGACCTGACCGCACACGGTTTCGTCGTCCCCTCCCGAAAGGACTGATCGGTGGGTCTTGACCTTCTGTTCGCCAGTGCCACCCCCAGCCCGGAACCGGCATCCGGCGGATTCGACCTGCTCGGCACGATCCTGTGGCCGCTGAAGTGGGTCGTCGAGCTCATCCTCGTCGCCTGGCACTGGCTGCTGACGGCCGTCGGTCTCCCGGCGGCGTCCGGCATCACCTGGGTCCTCTCGATCGTCGGCCTCGTGATCGTGGTCCGTGCAGCGCTCATCCCGCTGTTCGTGAAGCAGATCAAGAGCCAGCGGAAGATGATGGAAATCGCTCCTGAACTGCGCAAAGTCCAGGAGAAGTACCGCGGAAAGAAGGACCAGCTCTCTCGCGAGGCGATGAGTCGCGAGACGATGGCGCTGTACAAGAAGCACGGCACGACGCCGATGTCGAGCTGTCTGCCCCTGCTCGTGCAGATGCCGATCTTCTTCTCGCTCTACAACGTGCTGAGCGACGTCAGTAAGCATGCGACGCAGGGCGTCGGCGGTGTCGGGCTGCTGAGCGCGGAACTCACGCAGGAGTTCTACGACGCCAAGCTCTTCGGGGTCGCGTCCCTGCACGAGAACCTCGGCAACGCGATCGAGGCCCAGAACGTCACGGCGATCATCATCCTGATCACCCTGGTCGTCCTGATGATCGCGTCGCAGTTCTTCACGCAGCTGCAGATCATCTCGAAGAACCTCTCGCCGGAGGCCAAGACCGGCCAGGCATACCAGATGCAGAAGATCATGCTCTACGTTCTGCCGCTGGGCTTCATCTTCTCCGGTGTCTTCTTCCCGCTCGGCGTGGTCGTGTACTGGTTCATCTCGAACCTCTGGACCATGGGGCAGCAGTTCCTCGTCATCCGTGAGATGCCGACTCCCGGCTCTGAAGCCGCCAAGGCTCGCGAGGAGCGGCTCGCCCGCAAGGGCAAGGCGATCGACTCCTCCGGCAAGGTCGTCCCGATGGCTGCCTACGAGGCCGAGCAGCAGCGTCTGCTCGAGGAGGCCGAGAAGGCGAAGGCGGCGGCGCCGAAGCGGCAGCAGCCGGTCGGCAAGAAGCGTGCGAAGAAGAAGGGGAACGCGTCATGAGCGAGGTCGTGACCGGGAGCACAGAGCCCACTGTGGCGCAGCTCGAGAACGAGGGGGATGTCGCGGCGGACTACCTCGAGGAGCTGCTCGACATCGCAGACATCGACGGTGATCTGAACCTCGACGTCCGTCAGGGTCGCGCCTACGTCTCCGTCGAGGCCGAGGGGGACGGGCTCGCGCTGCTCTCCGCTCCCGATACCGTGCAGGCGTTGCAGGAGCTCACGCGTCTCGCCGTCCAGAACAAGACCGGCTCGTTCTCGCGCCTCATCCTCGACATCGGCGGATCCCGCGACGCACGGCGCCGTCAGCTCGTGACTCTGGTCGAGGCGGCGGCCGCGAAGCTCGATGAGGGCTCGTCGCAGGCCTCGCTCCCGGCGATGTCGAGCTATGAGCGCAAGCTGGTCCACGACATCGCTGCCGAGCGCGGGCTCGTCTCCGAGTCGTACGGCGAGGGCGCGGACCGCCACACGGTCCTGCGTCGGCACTGACGCGCGGAAGGCGAGCGCTGGCACGTGTCCGAGACGCAGGATTTCGGCGAGAAGACCGTCGAGCAGGAGCCGGCCGTCGCTGCCCGGATCTTCGGGGAGCGCCTGCAACTCGCTCGACGGTTCACGGACTCCCTTGCGCGTGAGGGGGAGGAGCGGGGCCTGATCGGGCCGCTGGAACTGCCGCGCTTGTGGACGCGCCACATCCTGAACAGCGCGATCGCCGCGCCCCTCTTCCACGGCTCCGTCGCGGATATCGGGTCCGGGGCCGGACTGCCCGGTCTGGTGCTCGCGATCGCGCGGCCCGACGTGTCGTGGACCCTCGTGGAGCCGATGGAGCGTCGGATCAATTGGTTGACTGAGCAACTGAACGACCTGGAGCTCA
Organism: Microbacterium paraoxydans; assembly: GCF_019056515.1. Taxonomy (NCBI): domain Bacteria; kingdom Bacillati; phylum Actinomycetota; class Actinomycetes; order Micrococcales; family Microbacteriaceae; genus Microbacterium; species Microbacterium paraoxydans. Next base: position 3,409,620 of record NZ_CP064873.1, on the reverse strand, counting down.
CGAATGTCACCATTCTCCGCGCGCGTGCCGAGGACGTGCGTGCGAAGGGCGCCTTCGATGTCGTCACGGCTCGTGCGGTGAGCGCATTGCGGACCCTGATCCCTCTGACCGCTCCGCTGGTCCGCGATGGTGGGGAACTGGCCCTGTTGAAGGGGATGAACGCCGCGAACGAGATCGAAGCGGCACGGAAGCAGATCGCGAAGTTCAAGCTCGCGGATGTTCGGGTCGAAGTGCTGGGCGAGGGGTTGCTCCCGGAGACCACTCGAGTCGTCCGCGCCTCCGTGCGCTGAAGACGTCGCCGTCTCCCGGGACACGGGGCTGACCCGGGGTCCTACCGTGCCCCCATGTTTCCGGCGCCGTCGATACGTCGCCGGGAGATCACTCTCCATGGGGCGATGTCGTGCGATCACGTCCGTAGGCCGCTCCGCTGCGGTTGCGGCTGTGTTCGTCCAGATCGAAGTCGGAGCAGTCGTCGTTCACCGCGCCCCGCGAAGGTTCGTCCTGTCGTCGCATCGATTGAGCCGCTGCGCGGATCGATGCGCCAGGGCTGGGAAGCGCTGAGTCGGTGCGCCGCGCAATGGGCGTGAATCCGACTGGCTGCGGCGAACTTGACGGGTCCGGACGTCTGCATGGCGCGTGTGAACGCTGCAGTTCGGGTGGTCTACGGCAGATCTCTCCTTGCGGCGGACTCGAGTTGTTTCACGTGAAACAGCTTCATTTCCGCACCGTTGGCCGAGGCGGATAGGAAAGCGATGCAGGGGAGTAGGTAACCGTCACACTGCCGTGCGCCGATGCGTCGACAGGTGTCGTTTCCCTGGCCTCATCAGTGGGTACCTGAACGCGGATGGGCCGTGGCGCGATGGTGAGGGGGAGGTGTCACTAAGGCGGGCGGGACGTCGGTTGAGGGTGCGCCGTGCGCGTCGACCGTTGGGGTGGGGCGGCGTCCGCGCCGTAACTGTTGTCGCCACACCTTGTCTTCCCGGAGCTGCCAAGGCAGGACTTCCGTGTCCGCACGAGCAGGGCCCGGGCGCCCCAATAGGTGCCCACGCCACGTGCCGTGCAGAACCACTCGTCACGAACGCCTGGCACGATGTGTCGTGGGGCCCGCAATCCGAAAAGCGGCGCCCAGATACGAGATCGGGTGGCAATGCAAGTTCGGCCCCGCTCAGCGCGTCCTCGCGACGGCGGGTGGAGGACTGGCTGGCTCAGCCGCCCCGGACACATTGATGAGAGGTGTGTGCGTTGCTTTGCCGGCGCCCTGTCGGCCCTGGTCCGTTCATGTGGAACAAGGGCGACGAGGTAACTGGACTGCGGCTCACCAAGGGTCCGGGCGGCTCGATAGCGTACGCGGGCGCATTGTCGGCAGTCGCAGCGTCTGGCGTCCGACCCTGTCGGTGCGCTGAGGGCTGAGTGCCGGACCGACGTTTCACGTGAAACGGCAGCTGAATGCAGCTGGTGGCCAAGCCCCGGTATCGAGGCGAGATGTCGCCTCGCTGGCAGAGCCAGTACGTACGGCTGCGCGGCGACGTAGGTCAAGGAGCGTAGAGCGCAGGGACAAGGGTCGGGGAGGGGTGCGGCCGTTTCACGTGAAACGCTGGCGACACCTGCGGGGGTGCAGGGCTCTCAGTAAGCAGAGCGATCGCCTTGCGATCCAAGGGCCGTGCCTGATCCGCCGCGCGGCGGGAGTTGGCAGGGAGTGCTGCGCGCATTGCCGAGCATCGGCCAGGTACGGCTGCTTCACGTGAAACCATGACTGACAGCGGTTGACGGCCGAGGGCTGTGGGTGTGCGGGACGGCCGGGACAATACCCAAAAGGACTGCCTCATGCTGCGAGGCCGCATGGGCCACGGGTGGCAGCACGTAGAGGCTAGCGTCGGGCGTCACTCGGCAGTTTCACGTGAAACACCGCGACAGCAGGTGGGTACGGACCGCGGGCCGTGAGGTGACCAGGCGTTTCGCTATCCAAGCCCAGCATCTAATGCCGCGCGGCGTCCCCGGCTAAGGATCGCAGCGCGCAGAGCCGAGAGCCGGGCGCCGTGCCGCTGGTTCACGGGCACACCCTCTCGGGTGCGGCGGGGGTCGGGGCGGTTGTGTCATCTGACGAAGCCCGGCACGCTGAGAGTCAGTTCGTCGTGAGGCGTTAGTCGTGGGGGGTCGGTCGTGGGTTGCCCCACGCTCACGGTGGTGCCCGCGGTGTTTGACACGGCTGGTGAGCGGTCGTTGGCGGGCGCGGGTGCTCCGCTGGTGAGGGATTCGGCGTGGGCTGTCTGATTCTCTGGTTGTAGGCGGCAGTGAGCACCCCGGCGGGCGCGGGGGAATGAGTTGTGCTTTCTGGGCCGGCGACTGCGTGGGTTTCATGTGCGTGACCGAGCGCCGACGGATGGCCGTGATATCGACGGGGTCCGCACGGGAGCTCGCGTGTCGGCTTGGGGAAATCGCGGGGGCATACCGTGGCGAGCACTGGTGCTGAGCTACTCGATTGCGGCACGGCATGGAGGGCGCACTCCAGCGGGCGTCAGTGCTCGCGGTCTTCGACAGATCGCGTGACGCCGGCCTCCTGGATCACCTGCGGTACTCAGCGACACGGAGTGAGCGCACGCCCCCAGGGGGCACGCCCGGGCGTTTCACGTGAAACGGCACCGAGAGTATGGACTCATCGCCTGTTCCCACGCGTAAGGAGCAGTGCGTTCTCACCGGACGCGTGGATTGCGTGCCGGGGAGGGGCATGCGCCACTTGTGGCCCGCGCGGTAGCGACGGGTGGAGGCGGGCGCGAACGGAGCACCAAGACGCACGCAGACTGCGCCGAGTTCCTGGGGTAGACCAAGGCACGATGTGGAGGTTCACACGACGTTGGCGTGGTTCGGGCGAGCTGGGGGGTGCAGGGGGCTGCTCAGACAGGACAAGGAAGCCAGCACCGTGAGCGTTCCCGCGTGGTGGCCTGGCTCCGTGGTGGCTGTCTCGGTCTCCGATTGGGACCCGTAGAGGTGGGGCCTGCGTGTGCCGGAGTGCCCATGTCCAGGCCCGGGCCCCGGTGTCGGGGCCCTTACGGATTCTGGGGTGCGGGACTGCGCGGAAACACAGACGGGGGGGGAGGAGCATCTGCGGTGGCCGGGGAGAGCGTGCCAGGGCCTCGTATGCGACCGAATCGGTGAACGAGGCGCTGATTCGCGGACCTGGTGGAAGTCTGCTCCCGATCCGACGTGATCCGGAGGACGCGGATGATGCCGAAGCCAGTTCCGCCCGTCACGCCGGACCACAGGCCAAAGAGGTGTGGCACCTAGGCCGTTCTCCAGGACGGGAGGGCAGCCAGGCGTTTCACGTGAAACGTCCGTGTCCAGCGCCATGCGGTCCATTCGGCGGACACGGCGCGCGAGGCACGCACCCTGCTGCCTGGTCGCGCCTGTGCTGCGAGGTCGGTCCCTGCGATTAGAGTGGAACGCGGCCCCGAAAGGAGTGGATGTTTCACGTGAAACAGTCCGAGAAGGCATCGTCGAACGAGTCGTTCGGGATGGATACACCCCTCGCGCGAGAAATCGCGGATCTCTCCGCCCGGCGCCGCGCGCTGGAAGGGGTCTCCGTCGAGTTCAGTGGCGACACTCGCATCCTGACGGTGTCGAATCAGAAGGGCGGTGTGGGTAAGACCACCAGCGCCGTGAACATCGCATCCGCGCTTGCGGGACTGGGCGCGAAGGTGCTCGTCATCGACCTCGATCCGCAGGGGAACGCCTCCACTGCCCTTGGGGTGCCGCACAACGCCGACACCCCGAGTGTCTACGATGTCCTCATCGACGAGTTCCCCCTTGCGGAGATCGTTCAGCCCAGCCCCGAGAGCCCGAATCTCTTCTGCGCGCCGAGCACGATCCATCTTGCGGGTGCTGAGATCGAACTCGTCGCGCAGGTGGCGCGAGAGCACCGCCTCCGCCGGGCTCTGGAGGACTACCTCGCGGACCATCCGGTGGACTTCGTCATCATCGACTGCCCTCCCTCCCTCGGGCTGCTCACGATCAACGCTTTCACTGCCGCGAACGAGGTCTTCATCCCGATCCAGTGCGAGTACTACGCCCTGGAGGGTCTGAGCCAGCTGCTCGGCAGCATCCAGATGATCCAGAAGCACCTCAACCCGGGGCTGCATCTGTCGACCATCCTCCTCACGATGTTCGACGGACGGACGCGGCTGGCCCAGCAGGTGGCGGAGGAAGTGCGGTCCCACTTCCCCTCGCAGGTGCTGGACACCGTGATTCCGCGCTCCGTCCGTGTGTCGGAAGCCCCCAGTTTCGGCCAGACGGTCATCGCCTACGACGGTCAGTCCGCCGGGGCGATCGCGTACCGCGAGGCCGCCGTCGAAATCGCGTCGCGACAGACGCAGAGCAAGGAGAAATAATGGCGAAGCGCACTGGACTCGGCCGCGGCATCGGCGCCCTCATCCCGACGGCGGACCAGACCGAGCGTCCCGTCGACGTGTTCTTCCCCGGTGCGAAGATCGCTCCGACCCCCGAGGCTCCCTCCGCGAGCGCCAACGCCGCGCCCGAGACCGAACTCGAGGCGGTGCCGGGGATCCACCTGATCCAGGTCGACCCGCAGGCGATCGTGCCGAACCCGCGGCAGCCCCGCACGCACTTCAACCCCGAGGACCTCGCGGAACTCGTGCACAGCGTCCGTGAGTTCGGCGTACTGCAGCCGGTGGTCGTCCGGAAGAACAGCGACGGCGAGTACGAGCTCATCATGGGGGAGCGGCGCACGCGGGCCGCCCGCGAGGCCGGACTCGAGGCGATCCCCGCCATCGTCCGCGACACGGCCGACGAGGACCTCCTGCGTGACGCGCTGCTGGAGAACCTCCACCGCTCGGAGCTGAATCCCCTGGAAGAGGCGTCGGCCTACCAGCAGCTCCTCGACGACTTCGGCATCACTCAGGAGGAGCTGGCCACGCGCATCGGGCGCTCCCGTCCGCAGATCAGCAACACCATCCGCCTGCTCAAGCTGCCGGTGCCGGTGCAGCAGCGAGTGGCCGCCGGTGTGCTGACCGCCGGACACGCCCGCGCGATCCTCAGCGTGGACTCTCCGGAAGCGATGCAGCGTCTGGCGGACAAGGTCGTCAACGAAGACCTGTCCGTTCGCGCGACGGAGGAAGCCGCCAAGTCGCAGCCGTCCGCAGGGAAGACTCCCAAGCCCACCCCGGGTGCGCGGCGGGCCTACCTGGACGAGGTCGCCGGCAAGCTCGGAGACCGGCTCAACACGCGCGTCCGGATCTCCCTGGGTGCACGAAAAGGCCAGGTCACGATCGATTTCGCATCGATCCAGGATCTGAACCGCATTCTCGAGGAGCTGGGCGAAGAAGGGTACGGCTCCGCGCGGTGACCGCGCCCCCGGTCGGGGGTGACATAGACTCGCGTCATCTTGACGATGCGAGGGGGATGTCATGTCCAGATCAGCTGATCCAGCGAGTATCAAGCGTCGCGTGATCGCCGTCAGTATCGCGGCGGCTCTGGGCGGATTCCTCTTCGGATTCGACACCGCGGTGATCAACGGCGCCGTCGACGCTCTGGCCGGAGACGTCTCCGGTTTCGATCTGGGCACGGGCCTCAAGGGCTTCGCCGTGTCGTCCGCCCTGATCGGCTGCGCCGTGGGGGCCTGGTTCGCCGGGCCCGTCTCGAACAAGTTCGGACGAATCCCCGTGATGGTGGTCGCCGCGGCCATGTTCTTCGTCTCGGCGATCGGCTCCGGCCTCGCCTTCAGTGTCGTCGACCTCATCGTCTGGCGCGTGATCGGCGGCCTCGGCGTCGGTGCGGCGTCGGTGATCGCACCCGCGTACATCGCGGAGGTCTCGCCGGCAGCGATCCGCGGTCGGCTCGGATCGCTGCAGCAGCTCGCCATCGTCCTCGGCATCTTCGCCGCCCTCCTGTCCGACGCCCTGCTGGCGGGCATCGCGGGGGAGGCCGACCAGCCGCTGTGGGGCCTGACCGCGTGGCGGTGGATGTTCATGGTCGCGGCCATCCCCGCGCTCGTCTACGGACTCGTGTCGTTGCGGCTGCCGGAGTCGCCGCGCTACCTGGTCCGCAAGGGCGAGGTGAAGCGCGCCGCGGAAGTGCTCCAGACCGTCACGGGGACGATCGACACCGAAGCGAAGATCAAGGAGATCACGGGCACGATCGACACGGAGCGCTCCGAGTCGCTGCGGGATCTGCGGGGGAGCCGACTGGGGCTCAAGCCGATCGTCTGGGTCGGCATCCTGCTGTCGGTGTTCCAGCAGTTCGTCGGCATCAACGTCATCTTCTACTACTCCACGACGCTGTGGCAGTCGGTGGGCTTCGACGAGTCCAGCGCGCTCCTCACGTCCGTCATCACCTCCGTCACGAACATCGTCGTCACGATCGTCGCGATCCTCCTCGTCGACCGGGTCGGTCGTCGGATCATGCTCCTCGTCGGCTCGGTCGGCATGACGGTGACCCTCGGGCTCATGGCGCTCGCCTTCTCGTTCGGCACGCTCGACGCCTCCGGAACCGCGACCCTGCCCGATCCCTGGGCCACCGTCGCCCTCATCTGCGCCAACGGCTTCGTCGTATTCTTCGGTGCGAGCTGGGGCCCGCTCGTGTGGGTGCTCCTGGGCGAGATCTTCCCGAACTCGATCCGTGCCGGCGCTCTCGCCGTCGCCGCGGCGGCGCAGTGGGTGGCCAACTTCTTCATCTCGACGACGTTCCCGGCGTTCGCCGAGATCGGCCTCACCTTCGCGTACGGCTTCTACGCGTTCTTCGCGCTGCTGTCGTTCTTCTTCGTGTTCTTCAAGGTGCCGGAGACCAAGGGCCGCGAGCTCGAGGACATGAGCGAGGATGCGAAGGTGGAGCGCCGACCCCGTCGCGCACGCGCGTAGGCTGGAGGGATGACCGAATCCGTCCCCCGTCGCGCCAGCCTGGAAGTGCTGCGCGCCGAGGCGTCGGACGAACTCGCCGTCCTCGTCCAGGAGCGCCTTCTGGGCGGTGAGGACCCCTGGGAGTTCATGGAGGAGCTGCCCAGCGTCGACGAACTCGTCGTCTACCTGCTCCGTGCGGACAACATCGCTGCGAACGACGGTGTGCGACCCAACGCCGCACGACACTACCGGGTGCTGCGCCAGATCGCCCTCGAATACCCGGAGCTCACCCCGGCCGTCTGGGGGCTTCTGGATGAGAAGCAGCGACACCGTCGCTGGGACCCGCGCATCGCTGACGCCTCCTGACGCCGATGCTCCTCGTTCTCTCCTGATCCGTCGCTGACCGGTACGGGCGGCGCGGAGAATGCGAAAAGGGCCGCACCCGGAGGTGCGGCCCTTTTCGTGGTCGTGGGGGATCAGCCGAGGAAAGCGGCGAGATCCTGCTCGAGGGCGAACTTCGGCTTGGCGCCGATGATCGTCGTCTTGACCTCTCCGCCCTGGAAGACCTTCATCGCCGGGATCGACGTGATCTGGTACTTCATGGCCAGCTCCGGGTTCTCGTCCACGTTGAGCTTGAGGATGGTGATCTTGTCGGGGTTGTCGGACTGGATCTCGTCCAGCACCGGCGCGACCATACGACACGGACCGCACCACTCGGCCCAGAAGTCCACCAGCACGGGACCATCGGCCTGCAGCACGTCCTGCTCCCAGGTCGCCTGGCTCGTTGCCTTTGCACTCATCAGAGTTCTCCTTGTTCGAGGTTCGCCTGTTGCAACAACGGGCGGGAGGAAAGTGTTCCCGGCCGTGGTCAGGCCGTGATGACCTCGGCGGCCTCGGCCGCGGGGACCTCGACGGAGGAGTCCTCCAGGTCTGCGAGGAAGTGCTCGGCGTCGAGGGCCGCGATCGTGCCCGTCCCGGCGGCGGTGATGGCCTGGCGGTAGGTGGGGTCGATCACGTCGCCGGCGGCGAAGACTCCGGGAACCGACGTGCGCGAGGAGCGACCGTCGACCCAGATCGTCCCCTCGGGCGTGAGCTCGAGCTTCTCGTGGACGAGGTGGGTGCGCGGGTCGTTGCCGATGGCGATGAACAGGCCGTCGAGGGGCAGGTCGCGCAGCGAGCCGTCCTCGGTGGAACGAAGCTGCACGCCCGAGACGGCGTTGTCGCCGAGGATCTCCACGACCTCGCTGTTCCACACGAACTCGATCTTCTCGTTCGCGAAGGCGCGCTCCTGCATGATCTTCGAGGCCCGCAGGGTGTCCTTGCGGTGGATGACGTACACCTTGTCCGCGAAGCGCGTGAGGAAGGTGGCCTCCTCCATCGCCGAGTCACCGCCGCCGACGACGGCGATCGTCTTCTGACGGAAGAAGAAGCCGTCGCAGGTGGCGCACCAGGAGACGCCGAAGCCGGAGAGACGCTCCTCGCCCTCGATGCCGAGCTTGCGGTAAGCGGAACCCGTCGCGTAGATGATGGTCTTCGCCTCGTGGGTGGCGCCCGAACCGAGGGTGACCTTCTTGACGGGGCCGGCGACGTCGAGCTCGGTGACGTCGTCGTAGAGCACCTCGGTGCCGAACTTCTCAGCCTGCTCCTGGAACTTGGCCATGAGTTCGGGGCCCTGGATGCCCTCCGGGAAGCCGGGGTAGTTCTCGACCTCGGTCGTGTTCATGAGCTCTCCGCCGACCTCGACGGAGCTCGCGATGAGGAGCGGCTCCAGGTTCGCGCGCGCCGCGTAGATGGCAGCGGTGAATCCGGCGGGGCCGGAGCCGATGATGATGACCTGACGCATGTGATCTCCGTTAGAAAGGCGGTGCTGTCGAAAGACGTCCGACTGCTTCAACCCATGGTAACCGCGGGGCATTCCCGCGTCAGCGACCGGGAAGGAAGCGGCGGACGAGGCCGCCGGCGGCCTTCAGCTCCGGGGCGCGGAAGACCGCGAGGATCGCGACGTAGACGAGCACGACGACGAGGCCGATGACGGCGGTCGCCAGGGTGCCGGGAATGACTCCGGACGTCGCCCATCCCGTCGTCCCGCCGAGGAGGAGGAAGGTGCCCCAGCCGGCGAGACCGGCCGGGATCGCGGCGATCGCGAAGAGCGCCAGGGCACGCATCCACGAGAGGACGCCCAGCCCGCCGATCTTGCGATGCAGCAGCCAGGTCGCCACGATCGTCTGCAGCGTGCTGGCGATGGACTGGCCGAGAGCCACGGCGGCAGCCAGCTGGGTCAGGGCGATGACCTCTGCGGACAGGAGCGCGGCGGCGCCCAGCGCGGTCACGACGATCAACGTGCACTGGAAGATTGTGAACCAGAAGGGCGTGCGCGTGTCGTCGTAGGCGTAGAAGGTGCGCTGGACGATGAACAGGATCGTGAGCGGGATGAGGCTGATCAGATAGCAGAGGAGGACGATGGCCGCGCCCTCGGCATCCGAGGGGCTCTCGGTGAAGACGCGGGAGGCGGGGATGGCCGCGGCGGCGACGGCGGCGACGGCGGCGACGATGAAGAAGAGCAGAGTGCGGATGCTTCGCGAGATGTCCCCCCGGACCTCGTCATCGCGACCTGCGGCGGCGTGCTCGCTGATCTGCGTGAAGTACGGGGTTCCGATCGACAGGACGATGACGGAGTACGGCAGCATGAAGATGAGCCACGCGTTCGTGGTCACGGCGAGGGACGCCCCGGTGCCGGACGCGTTGCTGACGATGTTGCCCTGGAGCACGCCCGCAGCCAGGGAGGCGAATGCCATCAGGAACGTCCATCCCGCGAGCTTCCCCACGTTGCCGAGGCCGACCCCTCGCCACTGGAAGTCCGGACGGAGGGAGAGGCCCGTCCGCCTCCAGAACAGGAGCAGGATGAGCGCCTGCACGGCGATGCCGATGGTCGCCGTGCCGCCGAGAGTGGCGATCATCTCCGGGGTCCACTCGGCGGAGTTCCGGGAGACCGGTGCGAAGACCCACCCGAGGATGAGGAACCCGATGATGGAGACGATGTTGTTGACGACGGGGGCCCAGGTGAACGGCCCGAAGATACGCCGCGCGTTCAGAGCCTCGCCCAGCAGCGCGTAGAGGCCATAGAACAGGATCTGCGGCAGGCACCAGTAGGCGAGGGCGGTCGCGAGCGCTTGGGTCGCGGGCGAGAACCCGCCGGCCACGATCTGCACGAGCCAGGGTGCTGCGATCGTGGCCACCGCCGTGACGGCGACCAGGACGACGGTGCCGAGGGTGAAGAGCTTCGAGATGAAGGTGTTTCCCCCGTCGGCGTCAGCCGTGGCCTTGACGATCTGCGGCACGATGACCGCGGTGAGGATCCCGACGGAGATGAGGGAGAAGACGCTGTTCGGCAGGGTGTTGGCCGCGGCGAACGCGTCGGCAGGACCCGACCCGAACGAGCCGATCACCGCCACGAGGATGATGCTGCGCAGCAGCCCGGTCACGCGGGAGACCAGGGTGCCCGCGCCGATGATGGCGCTGGCGCGCCCGAGACTAGTCACGCGACTCCTTCGCGGAAGGGGCATCAGGGCCGTCGAGACGCTCCTGCACCGCGGCCTCCGCCTCCTTCTCCTCGATCAGTTCCTCGACGGCTGCCTCGACCGCCTGCTCCTCGATCGCCTCCCGGCGCTTCCGACGCACCGTGCGGACGACGCCGAGAGCGATGAGCAGCACGGCCAGGCCGCCGAAGATGACGAGCCCGATGGTCTCCCACTCTGCCCGCACCGCCACGCGGACGGTCTGCTCCGACTGGATCGGCACTCCCGTCGGGCTGGTCAGCGCGAGACGCAGATCGAGCTCGCCGCTGCCCACCCGGGCGGAGACGGGCACCTTCGCCCTGGTCGTCGAGTTCGCCTGCACCTCGACGTCGATCACGGGCTTCACCTCGAGGCGCGGATCGCTGGGAGCCGCGAACAGCCGCACGGTCACGGGCCAGGAGAGGTCGTTGCGCACCGCGATCGGCAGGTCGGCGTTGGCCGTGAGCAGCTGGATGGTGCTGGAGTCGGGGATGCTGACCGCGCCGAGCGTCTCGGTGGTGCGGGCTCGATGGGCCGCGACCTTCTCTGCGAAGGCCTCATCGGACGAGCCGACCGCGATCGTGCGCAGGATCCGGATGCGCTCCGGGCTCAGCAGTACGAGGGGGTCGTCGAGGACGGTGGCGAACGCGGTGAGGGCGCCCTCGTCCGTGAGCAGGTTCGCGAGGTCAGGGGCCCTGGTGGCCGCAGCGGCCTCCGGGACAGTGACGGAGGCGGCAGGGGCCGCGCGCACCGCGGAGAGCTCGAATCCGACGGAGTCCGCCGCCGAGATCGCGTCGCGGAGCGCGTCGGCCGAGCGGTTCTCGTCGCGATCCAGCCCCACGAGGAGCGGGGCACCGGGGGCACGGGCGCCCGCGAGGAACAGCCGCGCCGCGGCCTCGGCCAGGTGCGCCTGACGCGGGGCGGAGGAGGATTCGGCCGCGGCGGCCGACAGCGCGGCGGACGTGGCGGCGTCGATGACGAGCAGGTCCTGGCCGCCCGACGTCGCGTGGGCGGAACTCTGCCCACCGACCGTCGTCGACGACACCACCGTCGTCGTCTTCCGGTCCAGGTACCCGGAGAAGGCGGCGAGGTCGCCCTGCGCGAGGTCGCTCTCGGGCCAGACGATCCCCGGGATGGCCCCGTCGATCTCCGCCAGCTCCTCATCGGTGGGCAGCGCGGGGCCGTCGGTCGGCGTGGGAGACGGTACCGCCGCGGTCCCGGGCGTGCTCGTGGGCGTGACGGCGCGCTGCTGCGGGAAGGCGGCGGGGTCGAGCAGGGAGGTCAGGGGGAGTGGCGCCAGGGCATCCGGGAGACCGGCCTGGGCCTGCACGGTGAGGTCGGCGTCGCCGAACTGCAGGGCGAAGCGGGCGTTGGGGAGCTCGTCGAGCCTCTCCAGCCAGTCCGTGGCCGTCGAGGGGGCGGCCGTGCCGAGGGCGCGGATGGCGGCGGGGATGGCGGGATCGAGTGCGAGCACGGCCGTCGTCCCCGCCACGCCGTCGAGCTGTGCGGTGAGGTCGCCGTCGGGGGCGGTGAGGTCGGTGAGCTCCTCGGCGCTCAGCAGGGCTCCGCCGGCCGGGGTCGCGGTGATCGGGACGAGCACCCCGATCGGACTGGTCGGCGCGGAGGTGACGACGAGGACGCTCGTCGCGGTCGCATCCCAGGTGGTGGTGCGCTGCCCCGCGGTGTCCTTCGTGCGGGCATCGCTCAGGACGGCCCGCAGCGGGTACACGCCGGGCGCGAGGGGCTCGAGCGTCTCCTGCGGCACGAACACCGTCGTGGTCGCGGATCCTCCGGCCTCGGCCGTCTTCGTGGTCTCGTCGCCGAGCGGGAGGAACGAACCGGCAGCACGCCCCTCGTCCAGCCAGTTCGTGACGGCGGCATCGTCGCCGAGCGGCGTGCTGCCGAGCTCGACCTCGACCCGGCCCGTGGAGAGCTCCGACGCGGTCTCGTTGTCGATCGTGATCACCGCCGAGGTCGACGTGCCCGGCGCGACGGTGCCGCGCAGGCCCGCCGTGACATGCAGCTCCACCCGCTGGTCGTCGTCCGCGGGGGGCTGGTCGGCCGCCATCGCCGGTCCGCCGACCCCCAGGACGCAGACGCCGGCGGCGACCACGAACGCCGCGAGCCGGCGCACGCGCGCGCGGAGGCCCGTCTCGGGAGTGATCGCGGTCATGAAGGTCTTCCTCGAACGCCGGGAGGAGGCGGATCGTGAGTACTGACCCTGCGATTCTAGGAGGCCGGAGGGAGGAGAACCCTGAAGACGCGTAGAGTGACGGCCGTGTCCGACACCCCCGCCCCCCATCCCGACCCGCTCCGCAGTGCCGCGTTCGCCGCGGATCTCGACGCCGCCGACCTCCGATCCGAGCCCCTGCGTCGCCTCTGGGGAGAGGAGGCGGACGATGCCCTCGCCCGCGGCCTGCGCGAACCCATCCTGCGGGCGATCGCCGGGGACGAGGGCGTGCTCGCGACCCTCGGACGTCTCCTGGTGCTCGGGCTTCCGCAGCCCCGCGCGGCGGTGGAGCGCGCCCTGCCCACCCTCGGCGTGGACGGTCTGGAGGCCCTGGGGCTGGCGACGGTCGACGCCGACTCCGTGATCCCGGTCGCGCTGCTGCGCCCGCAGTCGTTCGTCGACGAGGACGGTGTCGGGGAGTGGTGGATCGCGAGCGATCTGGACGAGGTCGCCCTCGACGGTCCGCTGCCCGCCGATCACGTGCTCGGCGTGGGCGGGGCCTCGCGCACGCTCGCCGAGACGGTCGTGCCGCTCGCGGTGGATCGTGCCCTCGACCTGGGCACGGGCTGCGGCATCCAGGCGCTCCTTGTCGCGCGGCGAGCCGGCCGGGTCGTCGCCACCGATGTCTCCCGCCGGGCTCTCGCCTACGCAGCGCTGAACGCGCAGCTCAACGGGGTCACGAACATCGAGTTCCGCCACGGCAGCATGTTCGAGCCGGTCGCCGGGGAGGCGTTCGATCTCATCGTCTCGAACCCGCCGTTCGTGATCACCCCGCGCACGGAGGGGGTGCCCGCCTACGACTACCGCGACGGCGGTCTGGTCGGCGACGCGCTCGTCGAGCAGTTCGTGCGCACGGCACCGGCCCACCTCACCCCGGGCGGCATCGCGCAGCTTCTCGGCAACTGGGAGTCCCGCACGGGGATCACGGGCCTTGCCCGGCTGGACGCGTGGGTGCCCGCCGACCTCGACCTGTGGGTGGTGGAGCGGGAGGAGCTGTCGCCCCTCGCGTACGCCGAGCTCTGGATCAGGGACGGCGGCATCACGCCGCGCGACGCCGCGTTCACTCCGCTGCTCACCGCGTGGCTCGACGACTTCGCGGCGCGGGGTGTGACCGCGATCGGCTTCGGCTATGTGCTGCTCCGCCGGAAGCAGGGCGAGCCGCTGCGGCGGTCGGAGCGTGTCTCGCAGCCCGTGGCGAACGTGGGGGCGGCGCTCGCTCTCGGCCTGGCGGCCCACGATGCGCTCGCCGAGGGACTGCCGGACACCCTCGTCGTGGCCCCTGACGTGACGGAGGCGCGCCACCTGCTTCCCGGCAACGACGACCCGAGCGTGATCGAGCTGCGTCAGGGCGGCGGATTCGCGCGGACCGTCGCGGTGGATCCCGCGCTCGCCGGGTTCGTCGGCGCCTGCGACGGGGAGCTCCAGGTTCTGCAGATCGCCCCCGCCCTTGCCGACCTCTTCGAGGTGCCCTTCCCGCAGCTGTGGGCGGAGCTCGAGCCGCGCATCCGGGGACTCGTGCTCGACGGCTTCCTCCTCCCGGGGGAATAGTCCCGGCTTCCATGCGTTCGAATACACCATGAAGGCTTTCGGATTCCTCTCGTTCGGTCACTATGCCGACGTGCCCGGCTCGGCGACCCGCACCGCAGGCGACATGCTGAAGCAGACCATCGAGATCGCGGAGGGCGCGGACGAGCTCGGCGTCAACGGCGCCTACGTCCGCGTGCACCATTGGGCCCGCCAGGCGGCGTCCCCGATGCCGCTGCTGACGGCCATGGCCGCGCGCACCGAGCGGATCGAGGTCGGCACCGGCGTGATCGACATGCGCTACGAGAACCCGTTCCAGTTCGCGGAGGAGGCGGCCGCACTCGACCTCATCGCGGACGGCCGGATCGCGCTCGGCGTGAGCCGTGGGTCACCCGAGACGGCGCTGCGCGGCTACGAGACCTTCGGCTTCCGCGACGAGGAGGACCCGGAGCGCGGCAGCGTGCTCGCACGGGAGAAGTTCGAGATCTTCCTGCGGGCCATCGACGGCGAGCGACTCGCCCCCGGCGACCCCCGCATGGTGGGCGCGGGACAGTACCTCGCGATCGAGCCGCAGTCGCCCACGCTGCGCGACCACATCTGGTGGGGCTCGGGTTCGCGCGCCACGGCCGAGGAGACCGGACGCCAGGGGCTCAACATGATGAGCTCGACGCTCGTGACGGAGGCCACGGGGCAGCCGTTCCACGAGCTGCAGCGCGAGCAGATCGAGCTGTTCCGCTCCGCCTACCGCGAGGCCGGTCACACCGGCACACCGCGCGTCTCGGTCAGCCGCAGCGTGTTCCCGCTCGTGTCGGATATGGACCGCGCCTACTTCGGGCTGCGCAGCGAGGAGAACGCCGACCAGATCGGCATCATCGACGGGTTCCGCTCCACGTTCGGCAAGACCTACGCCGCGGAGCCCGATGTGCTCATCGAGCAGCTCCGACAGGACGAGGCCGTCATGGCCGCGGACACCCTCATGCTGACGATCCCGAACCAGCTCGGGCCGGAGTACAACCTGCATGTGCTCGAGGCGTTCGCGGAGCACGTGGCGCCGGCCCTCGGGTGGAAGCCCAACACGGAGGGTCCGGTCCAGGGCGACCCCGTGGCCTGATCCGGCACGGCGGTCCGCTCTTGACAGGGGCCGCGTTACGCCCGACGCTGGGGACGGCGCGCCGACCGGTGCCCGTCCCCACCGCTTCGGAGGCACCATGACCCGCGTGCGCGTCGACCTCAACATCACCCTCGACGGCTTCGCCACGACGACCGATCAGACCCCGGAGAACCCCTTCGGCGAGGACTGGGGACGACTCACCGCGGCCTACACGGCGACCCGCACCTTCCAGGAGCGCGTCTTCCACGACACGAGCGGCGCGGGCACGACCGGGGTCGACGAGAAGTACGCGGCGCAGTACTTCCAGGGCATCGGCGCCGAAATCATGGGCGCCGGGATGTTCGGGCTCCACGCGAACCCGGACGACCCGGAGTGGCGCGGCTGGTGGGGCGAGGAGCCGCCGTTCGAGGTGCCGGTGTTCGTCCTCACGCATACTCCGCGCCCGTCGATCGAGTTCGCGAACGGCACGAGCTTCCGCTTCCTCTCCGCGACACCGGAGGAGGCGCTGCGGGAAGCCGTGGCGGTGGCCGGAGGGCGTGATGTGCGCGTCGGCGGCGGGGCGACCACGGTCCGGGAGTTCCTGCGCGCCGGGCTCGTCGACGACCTGCACGTGGGCATCACACCCATCCTCATCGGCAGCGGCATCCGACTCTGGGATGACCTGCGCGGCCTCGAGGCCGGCTATCGCGTGACGTCCGAGGTCGCGGAGTCCGGAGTGACCCACATCACGTTCTCCCGCGAGGGCTGAGGCGCCGGCGCGCGGTCGCAGAATCGCACCGAGGTCGCGGGGACTCCGTGAATCCCTGCGACCTCGTGCGGAAGTGCGGCGTCAGAGCGGAGGGCCGAACAGCTCCTCGCCGTGCTCGTGGAGGAGCCGGAACGCGTCGGCGAAGGTCTCGGGTTCCTTCTCGCCCGGCGCGCCGTAGCGGGCGAGAAGGAGCCCGAGCAGGCCGCGGGCGGGAGGCGTGAGCGGCTTGAGGTGATCCGCGTCGTTCGGCTGCGGGGTGCCGTCTTCGGGGTTCGGCGGGGTGTACGCGGGTGTGGTGACGGGCCAGTCGGCCGGGTGCCGCGGCTTGTCGAGGTTCACGACGTTGAGCAGCGTGTTGGCCGATTGGTCCCGGTCGTTCAGCGGCTCCAGGCCGTGCAGGCGCGACAGCGTGGCCGTGACCGATCCGTGGTGCATCTCGTCGTGGATGATCGTGCCGCGCCGCGTGTACGCCGACACCGCGATCGCCGGGACACGACAGCCGAGCCGGTCGAACGTGAAACCCATCTCCCCGGCGCCGGCGTCCTTCGTGGGTTTCGTGGCCGCGGGCGGCGGCACGTGGTCGTAACAGCCGCCGTGCTCGTCGAAGGTGATGAGCAGCAGGGTGTTCACGGCGTTCGAGCCGCCGGGCGTCGCGCTCGTGCGCACGGCCTCGTAGATGTCGTGGATGAGCCGATCGCCCGCCCGCACATCGGAGATGGCGCTGTCGAACACGGGCTCGCCGTCGACCACGCTCTCCCGCGGCTTCCCGAACGGCGGATGGAAGTCGTTGTGGTCGTAGACCATCCGGGGTTCGATGAACGCGTACGCCGGGAGCGTGCCGTTCTTCGCGTCGGCGTAGAAGTCCTCCATGGTGCCGAAATGATCCGTGCGCCAGTACTTCTCGAGCACCGCCGCATGCAGCATCCCCGTGAAGGAGACCAGCTGGAGCTTGTCGATGTAGATCCGCCAGCTCACCTTGCGGTCTTCCAGGCGGTTGAACACCGTCGGTGCGGCCGGGGCGTCGAGCCACTTCCGGTAGCCGCCGCCCCCTGATTCGTCACGAAGCCGTGCGAGGTCGAGGCGTGGAAGAAGGAGCGGTTGCAGAAGGTCTGGGAGGGCACTCCGGCGTACCAGTGGTCGAACACGGCGAACTCGGCGGCGAGGGTGGAGAGCACCGGGAGCATCTCCGGCGAGAACGAGCCCATGATGTGCCGCGCTTCGTCCAGGCTCGGCTCCTTCCCGTCGCGCAGTCGGCGGAAGTTGATGATGTAGTCCTCGAGGAACCCGGACATCGTCGCCTTCTCCCCGTGGGTGGGGGCGTTGAAGGGCGTGGTCATCTCGTCGACGAACAGGTCGGCGTTGGTCTTCGGATCGACGGTGCCGAAGATCTGCGTGTTGACGTGCGGGTACTCCTCACCCGGGTCCGGATCGGGGAGGCTCATGATGCGATCCGTGTCCCCCCGGTAGACGTGCGCCTCCACCACCGTGCCGTCCGGGGCGGTGTTGCTGTGGGTGCCGAACGCGAGACCTTCGAAGGTCTCGCCCGCCGGCAGCGTCTCGGCGGTGTGGAGGTAGCCGAGGAGGTTGTCGAAGGAGCGGTTCTCGCCCATCACCACGACCACGTGATCGAAGCCGGGCTCCGAGCGGGGCGCGAGTGCGGCGAACGGATCCGGATCGTCGGCGAAGCCGTCCCGGCCTCCGGCCCCGGCAACGGAGGCCCCGATCGCCGCTCCTCCCGCGCCCCCGATCACCGCTCCGGCCAGGGCGGCACCGCCCACGGTGAGGAATCCGCGCCGGGAGGGGTCGCGGGGAGAGGCGCCGGAGGGTTTGTCGTCGTCGACCATGCCGCGATCCTATGACCGCGCGAGCCAGTGCAGCATTCCGGTGTCCCAGGAATGTCGCGGAACGGGTCTGGAAGGATCGGGGAGTGCATTCCGCGGTCGTCCCTCCGAAACCGCCCCTTTCGTGACTCGCCGCCCCGTGGTGCTCGCCGTCTTCCTCCTCCCGCTGGCACTCGCGATCGTGCTGTTCACGATCGAATCCGGCCCCGTCTTCCTCCTGTGTCTCGCCGCCGTTCTGCCCGCGGCAGCCGTGACGACGTTCGTCGCCCGCTGGATCGCTCCGCGGGGTGCGCGGTCATGGGGGTCGTCCCTGCTCGCCCTCGCCTGGGGCGCCGGCGCGGCCGTGCTCCTCGCCACCGGGATCGGCGCGTGGTCTGCCGAGCAGGCGATGTACGTGGACGATCAGGGCATCCTCCGGGAGGCGATCCCCACGATGTGGGTGCTGACGCCCGTCGTGGAGGAGGTGGGGAAGGGCCTCGGGGTGCTGCTCATCCTTCTGCTCGCACGGCGGATCGGGCTGCGCGGCGTGCTCTTCGGCGCGATGGTCGGGGCCCTGGTCGGCGTCGGTTTCGCAGCGGTGGAGGACGCCTCCGCGATCGCGGCGGACATCGCGGCGAACGATCTCGGTTCCGGCATCGCGACGTGGATCGTCCGCACCCTGACCTTCCCCACCCATGCCGCGCTCACGATCTGGACCGGCGCGGCGCTCGGTCTCGCTCTCGACGCCCGACGCGCCTGGTCGCGCCCGCTCCTCGCGCTCGCCGGACTCCTGGTGGCGATCGGGGCCCACGGCGCGATCAACTACGGGAACGTGGCCGGCGCCACCGATCAGGCCTCGTTCTTCGTGGCCCTGGGCACGGCCTTCGGCTGGATCGTGGTGTCGACGATCCTCGCCGTGACCCTCCGTCTCGTGCTGACCCGCCGGGTCTGAGCTGCCCGGTCGGACGGGCACAGCTTCGGAGATCGCGGCCGCCACGCCGTCGTGCGGGGTGGCCGCACGGCGCGTCGGGGCTGATCTCCGAAGCTGTGCGCGGGGTGGCTCAGGCGGCGGGGATCCAGAGGACGGCGCCGTCACGCCAGCCGAGACCGGCCGCGCCCTCGGGGAGCGGGTCCTCGTGCCGGGGACGGACCACGCGGAGGCGGCGCCCCGCGAGTTCGACGATGTAGACGACGTCGGCGCCGCGGTAGACGTGCGCGATGACCTCGACCGGGACGGGGGCACCCGGACCCGCCGCGGGCGACAGATGCAGATCCTCCTGCCGGAGCACGACCTCGCCGGAGCCGTCCGGTCCGGCGCCCGTGAGCGGGACCTGCACGGAGGTGCCGTCGAGGGTCGCGATCGCGCCGGAGCGCGTGGCGGGAAGGAGGTTCGCGGCACCGATGAAGTCGGCGGCGAAGGGCGTGAGCGGGGCGCTGTACAGCTCCGCCGGCGCACTCTCCTGTTCGATGATCCCGCCGTTCATGAGCACGATCCGGTCGGAGAGGCTCATCGCCTCCTCCTGGTCGTGCGTGACGAACACGGTCGTGAGACCGAGCGTGCGGTGCAGTTCCTTGAGCTCGACCTGCATGTCCTCGCGCAGACGCGCATCGAGGTTCGACAGCGGCTCGTCGAGCAGGAGCACGCGCGGCTCGAACGCGATGGCGCGGGCCAGGGCCACGCGCTGCTGCTGTCCGCCGGAGAGCTGCGCGGGCATGCGATCGGCGAGGTGGCCCATCTGCACACGCTCCAGCGCCCGGACGGCGAGCTCCTTCTGCTCCGTCTTCGACTTCTCGCCCGACATCCGCAGCCCGAAGCGCACGTTCTCGGCGACGCTCATGTGCGGGAAGAGCGCATAGCTCTGGAACATCATGCCGAGGTGACGCTTCTCGGGCGGCAGCTTCGTGACGTCCTGCCCCGCGATCTCGATCGTGCCGCTCGTCGGCGACTCGAGCCCGGCGATGCAGCGGAGCAGCGTCGTCTTCCCGCAGCCCGAAGGCCCGAGGAGCGAGACGAACTCGCCGGACCGCATCGAGAGGTCGATGCCCTTGAGCACCTTCGTCCCCTTGAAGTCCTTGGTGAGTGCAGTGATGGTGAGCGTTGTCATCAGACGAACAACCTTCCCAGGCCGATGATGCGTTCGAGGACGATCATGAGGACGACGGTGAGCAGGACCATCAGGGTCGAGACGGCCGCCACGGTGGGCGACGTGCTGAACTCCAGCTGGCCGTAGATGGCGATGGGCAGGGTCTCCAGCTGCGGGGTGCGCAGGAAGAGGGCGATGACCGCATCGTCGAACGAGATGTTGAAGGCGAAGAACGCTCCGGCCGCGATGCCAGGACGCGCGATGGGCAGCACCACGAGCCGGTAGCGGTTCCAGGTGCCGGCGCCGAGGGTGCGCGCGGCCTCCTCGGTGAAGTGGTCGGCACGGGTCATCACGCCGGTCACGGTGCGCATGACGTAGGGGATCGCGATGACCACGTGGATCGCGATGAGCACGCCCACATTCGGGGAGCCGATCGTGAGCGAGGCGATGGAGAGGGCGCCGATCGCGAGGATGATCGTGGGGATCGTCAGCGGCGACATCAGCAGCGCCTGGATCGCCGCGCCTCCCGGAACGCGGAACCGCGTCAGCGCGAGGGCGGCCGCGGTGCCGATGGCGGCGGCGAGGATCGCGACCGTCACACCCACCACGAGGCTCAGACGGAACGGTTCCAGGTAGGTGTCGGAGGTGAGGGCCTCCACGTACCAGTCGAGCGTGAAGCCCTGGCCGGGGAACGTGAGGAAGCGGTTCTCGCCCACCGAGGCGCCGGCGACGACGAGCAACGGGACGAGCATGTACAGCGTCACGATGACGCCGAGGAGGATCGCGAGGATACGGCCGAGGATCGGGACGGAACGGACCATGGTCACACCTTCTGCTTCCCGAGCCGGGAGGTGGCCGCGAGCACGAGCATCACGCCCGCGAACAGCAGCACGGCCTGCGCCGCCGCGAACGCCCAGTCGAGGTTGGTGGTCGCGTCGACGTAGATCGTCTGTGCGAACACGGGGATCTGCGAGCCGCCGATGAAGCGGGGGGTGATGAAGGAGCTCACCGAGAGCACGAACACCAGGGAGGCACCGGCGACGATGCCGGGCACCGACAGCGGCAGCACGACGTGCCGCAGCGTGCGCCAGAATCCGGCGCCGAGCGTGCGCGCGGCCTCTTCGAGCTGCGGACGGATGCCGGAGATGACGCCGAGGATGCTGAGCACGGCGAACGGCAGCAGCACCTGCACCATCGCGATCACGACGCCGGTCTCGGTACCGAGGAATCCCTGGGTGCCGCCGACGAGGAACTCCGCGCCGGGGATCTGCATCATCAGGCCGGACGGCCCCATGAGCACCACCCAGCCGAAGGTGCGGACGACGACGCTCGTCATCAGCGGCAGGATCACCACGATGAGGAGGAAGGAGCGCACCTTCGAGCCGGCGCGCGCCATGATGTACGACAGCGGGACGGCGATGATGAGGGTGATCACCGTCTGGATCACCCCCAGGCGGAGCGATCGCAGCGCCGCCTGGAGGTGATACTCGCTCGCGAACAAGCGGGTGAAGTTGTCGAGGGTGAACCCGCCTGCCGGCGATTGCACGCTCATGAGCAGCATGCCGGCCACCGGGGTGACGAAGGCGAGCGCGAGCAGCACGATCGCCGGCAGGAGCAGGAGCCAGGGCTCCTTACGGGTTCGGACGCTCATTTGGTGATCAGCGCATTCCACTCATCGGTCCACGCCTGACGCGACGCGGCGATGTCGCCCGGGGCGTAGACCACGACGTCGTCGAGCTCGTCGCCGGTGAGCACGGCCTCGGCCGCCTCGTCCGACAGCTCGGCCTTCGTGTTGACGGGGGAGTAGCGCATGTTCTCCGCGAAGACGGCCTGCGCTTCGGGGCGCAGTTCGTAGTCGATGAAGAGCGTCGCCAGCTCGGGGTTGTCCCGGCCCTCGACGACGTTCGCCGTGATGAGCGACGCGGTGGCGCCCTCCTCCGGGACGATGAACTCGACGGGGAGACCCGCGTCCTGCAGGGTGCCCGCGTAGTCCATCGCGTACGGGGCCAGCCAGGTGCCGCGCTGGGCGAAGGCGGTCTGCAGGTCCGGCGAGGTGGGGACGACGATCGCGTCGCCCGAGGACGCCAGCGCCCCGAGGTCGGCGATGGCCGCGGACGGGTCCTCGATGCCACCCCCGAGCGCGTCGGCCACGCGGAGCATCGACAGCACCCCGTAGGTGTTCGAGAAGTCCGTCAGGGCGACGTGACCGGCGTAGGCGTCGTCGAAGAGGTCTTCCCAGGACGTCGGCGCCGGGGCGTCTGCCTCGGTGTTGTAGACGAGCCCGATGGGCGCGAGCTGGATGACCGGACCCTCGCCGCGCTCGAGGCCGGCGGTCGCGATGTCGATGAGGTCCCCCGACGCGGACAGGTCGTCGGCGGCGATCGGGGCGATGAGGCCCTGCTCGGCGGCGGTGAACTCCTGTCCGCCGGAGAAGTGCACGACATCGATCTGCGGGCTCGCCTTCTGGGCGGTGACCTGGGCGAGGGCATCGGCGCTGTACAGGGTGATCAGCTCGACCTTCGCTCCGGTCTCCTCCTCGAACGGGTCGACGACGGCCTCGATGAAGGCCTTCTCCCAGTCTCCGCCGAACGACGTGACGATCAGGGTCTCGCCGGCGAACTCCTTGTCACCACCGGACGAGGACTCGCCGTCGCCGGACGCGCAGCCGGCGAGGACGAGGGCACCGGTGGCGACGAGCGCGCCGGCGGTGAGGATTCTGCGGGTGTTCATGCACTGCTCCTTCGGGATGGGTCCAGCACGGGGGGTGGACGCCTAGACCAGGCGTCCGATGGTGAGCTGCTTCGCTCCGTCGATGCGGATCGCGGCGCTCTCCTGAGCGAACTCCGCGAGTCCTTCGGTGATGCCGGCCCAGATGTTGACGGGTGTCCATCCGAGGGGGCCGAGAATACGGGCACCACGATCGTAGAAGACTCCGATCTCGTACCACTCGAACGGCAGTCCGCCCATCTGCATGGGGCGCTGCCAGTACCACTGCAGGTCACCCGGTGCGGGCACGACCTGCTGGTTCTCCGCGGGCACGGCCTCGGGGTCGAAGTTCTGGGCCTCCTCGGGAAGACCGACCATGACCTCGGGTCCGGCGTACATCGCGTGCATCGCCTGCATGGTGACCGGCTTCTCCAGCGCGCCCCACATCGCCTCGCACGTGCGAGGGGCGAGGTCCTCGAACAGGGTGGCGACGGCGCGGACGCCGTTCTCGTACTCGAGGAAGACCTGCTTGGTCATCGTGTTCCTTTCTGGCCAGCGGACGGTTCCGCTGCGCGTTCACGGGCGGCCGCGACGAACGCCGCGAACAGCGGGCGCTCCTCGGCGGCCTCTTCGGGGGCTGTCATCTTCTCGGGGTGCCACTGCACCGCCCAGATGGCCCAGTCGTCGTCCGACTCGACGGCCTCGACGATGCCGTCGGGTGCCCAGGCGACGGGGTGCAGCCCGGGGGCCGGGGTGTCGACGGACTGGTGATGGATGGTGTTGACGGTCCGCGTCGTCGTCCCGTAGAGCGCGGCGAGCCTGCTGTCCTCCGCGAACGCGACGGCGTGCCGGGCGGAGAGCTGCTCGTCTGCTCCTCGCACCGGGTGATGGTCGGCCGTGGCGGGGATGTCGACGATGAGCGAGCCGCCGAGCGCGACGGTGCAGACCTGGAGCCCGCGGCAGATCGCCAGCACCGGCAGGCCGCGTTCCCGGGCGCCGAGGGCGAGCGCGATCTCGTAGCCGTCGCGGGCCGAGTCGTAGGACTTCCCGTCCTGGGGCTCGGCGCCGTAGTGCGAGGGGTGCAGATCCTCCCCGCCGGAGAGCACCAGCCCGTCGAGCCGATCGAGGACCTCGTCGACACCGGCGGTCGGCGGCAGCAGCACGACGGCGCCGCCGGCGGCCTCGATCGGCGTGGCGTACTCGGTGCCGAGGCTGTGCGCGGGGCGGCCCGTGCCGAGGTCGGTGTCGATGGCGCGGCGCCAGGTGGTGATGCCGATGAGCGGGCGGGTCACGACAGCTCGATCCACGTGGTCTTCAGGTCGGTGAACTTCTCCATCGCGTGCAGACTCTTGTCGCGCCCGAAGCCGGAGCCCTTGACCCCGCCGAAGGGGATGGTCATGTCGCCCTCCTCGAAGCAGTTGACCCAGACGACACCCGCCCGCAGCCGGCGGGAGAGGGTGTGCACGGCGTTGAGGTCGGTGCTCCACAGCGCGGCGGCGAGGCCGTACTCGGTGCCGTTGGCGATGGCGAGGGCGTCCTCGACGTCGTCGTACGCGATGACCGACAGCACGGGGCCGAAGACCTCGCGCTGCGCCACCTCGTGCGCGGGGGTCACGCCGAGCACGACGGGGGCGAAGTAGCTGCCGCCGTCGACGGCGGAGAACCGTTCGGTGCTGCCGGCCGCGAGCTCGGCGCCGTCGGCCTCCGCGCGCTCGACGAACCCGGCGATCCCGGCGAGCTGCTTCTCGCTGACGATCGCCCCCATCGACGTGGACACGTCGAACGGGTCTGCGGGAAGGCTCGTGCGGGCGACCTCGGCGGCGATCTCCAGGGCCCTGTCGTAGTGCGCGCGGGGGACGAGCAGCCGGGACGAGGCCGTGCACATCTGCCCCTGGTTGTAGAAGCAGCCGTCGGCCGTGGCCCGGACCGCCCGCTCCAGATCGGCGTCCGGGAGCACGAGGCTCGCCGTCTTGCCGCCGAGCTCCGGCCACACGCGCTTGCCGTTCGACGCCGCGGCGTATCCGAGGAACCGGCGGCCGACCTCGGGCGAGCCCGTGAACGTGACGACGTCGACATCGGGGTGCTCGCCGAGTGCGCGGCCGGCGACGTGGCCGGCGCCGGGGGTGACGTTCAGCACGCCGGCCGGGAGGCCGGCCTCGTGGGCGAGCTCGGCCAGGCGCAGGGCCGAGAAGGTGGTGTGCTCGGCGGGCTTGAGGACGACGCTGTTGCCGACGGCGAGAGCGGGGGCGAGCTTCCAGGCCGTCATCGTGAGCGGGAAGTTCCACGGCACGACCGCGGCGACGACGCCGGCCGGTTCGCGGGTGACGAGCGCGAGGCTGTTCGGGGCGGTGACGGGGAGCTCGTCGAGCACCTTGTCTGCGGCCTCGCCGTACCAGCGGAAGCAGTTCACGACCGCGCGGAGTTCGGTCTGCAGCGCCTCGCGCACGGGCTTGCCCATCTCGAGGGAGATGGTGAGGGCGAGTTCTTCGGCGTTGTCGTGGATCTTCTGCGCGAAGGCGATCAGCAGCTGGCCGCGCTCCCGGGGGGCGATGCGCGACCAGACGCCCGCGTCGAACGCGGCACGGGCGGAGCGGACCGCGCGGTCGATGTCGGCGGCGGAGGCGGCCGCGATCGGAGGCAGTGCCCGGCCGTCGCGGGGGCTGATCGGTGCGAGGGGCTCGGCGGCCCCGTCCTCCCAGGAGCCGTCGATGAACATGCGGGTGTGCAGCGACAGCGCCGCCGCGCGGTCCGCCCAGTCGTCTCCAGTTGCCGTGAACACGGTCGTCCTCTCCAGGGGTGAAGGCCCTGGAAGGGATACTCGCTCTATTTCGCCATTGCGTCAAGGCAATGCGAACGATTCCGCCATTTCTTTACACGTCCGTAACAGAATCGGCCTACAACCGGATGGCTCCCGTCGGCATGTCCTGCGCCAGCGCCGCCGGCGCCTCGTCCACGATCAGCGACCCGCGGAGCACCGGCGTGATGACGACGAGCGACTCGACGACCTCCAGCCCGTCGTGGCCCGCCACCGCGGGACCGGTGAGGAAGTCGTAGAACTCGTCCGCGTCGCGCACGAGCACGTTCATGAGGAGCTGCGACGTGCCGGTCGTCGCGACGATGAACTTCACCTCGGGGGCGGCGGCGAGGGCGGATCCCACCTTCTCCAGCCGATCCATCGGCACCCGCAGCCACACGAGTGCCTCCAGCCCGAGGCCGAAGAGGCTCGGGACGATCTCCGTGCGGGGGTGCATGAGACCGCGGCGGTTGAGCGATTCCATCCGTCGGCGCGTCGTGGTGACGTTCAGTCCGAGCGCGCGGGCGAGCTGTGCGACGGGCATCCGTCCGTCCTTCAGCAGGAGTCGGATCAGCGCCTCCTCGTCCTCGCTCAAGGCGTCCGCCGGGTCGACCTCGGACCCGGAGGACTCGTCCAGCATCCGAACCTGCTCGTCGGACAGCACCCCCACCCGCCAGTCGTGTCCGGAGCGGAAGAACTTCAGCACCGTGGTGACGTTGATCGACGCGATGCCCTCCACCTCGGGGAAGTCGGTGAAGAGCAGTTCGCGGATCGATGCGTCGTCGTGGGGGAGGAGCATGCCGGCGATGTCGCTGCTGCCCTCGAGGACCGACACGGACGACGCGTCGGCACGACGCGCCAGGGTGCGGGCGACGTGCCAGAGCGCATGGGGTTCGGTCGTGATCCGGAAAAGGACGGCGCGGGCATGGAGCACGCGCGCGGGGTCGACGTAGGTCGAGACGCGCACGAGCCCGCGGTCCAGGAGACGCTGCCCGCGGCGGGCGACCGTCCGCTCCGGGAGGTCGACCACGCGGGCGATCTCGCCCCAGGACGCGCGGCCGTTCACCTGCAGGGCCGCCGCGACGATCCGATCGGTCTCATCGGCCAGGGCATCGTTCGCGGGCACGGGTTCTCCTTCGCGGGTCGGGCACGTGAAGGTTATCCCAGACCCGGAGGGGACCGGTGCATGGTCCGAGGCGAGAGCCGGGAGAGACGGCACGGGCGCCGCCGGAGGACCGGCGGCGCCCGCGGAGGGACAGACGACCGGGTTACCCGGCGTCCGTCGTCTCGACGACCGCGGTCGCACGACGGCGACGCAGCGCGAACAGGCCGAGGCCGGCGGCGAGCAGCACGATGGCGCCGATGACGAACGGCGTGCTGTCCGCACCGGTCGTCGCGAGGTCGCCGTCGGTCGCGCCGCCCGAGTCGCTCTCACCGGGGGCGATCGCACCGCCGTCAGCCGCTGCGGTCACGGTGAGGGAGGCCGTCACCTCGGTGCCGTCGGGGAGGATCACGGCGAGTGTGTGCGTCCCCGCCGGGGTGGCCGCGGGGATGGTGACGGTGCGCGAGAACGTGCCGTCGGCCGCGACCGTGACCGTACCGAGCGCGACCGGGTCGGACCGCAGCTCGAGGGCGAGCTCCGCGCCGGCCGCGAAGCCGCTTCCGGACACCGCGAGCGTGCCGCCGGCCGGGACCGAGGACGCGCCCAGCTCGACCGCCGCGGGCTTCTCCGGCTCCGGCTCCTCCGTGACCGGCGGGGTGACACCGGCCTCGGTGACCCACTTCTCACCAGCATCCGACTTGGTCACCGTGAACGTGTCGTAGACGGCGCCGACGGGGAGGTCGGTCGTGGCGTCCGGCTGCTTCTCGGCGAGGTACGACCGATAGACGAGCTGGTTCTTCGAGACGTCGATCACCTGGTACGTCGTCACGCCCTGACCGCGCAGCACCTGCGTGGCGCCGTTGTTGGTCCAGACGTTCTTCTCCGGGGTCTCCAGGTCGTAGTGCTTCGCGCCGGAGTTCGACACGACGTAGACCGGACCGGTGGTGAGGCCCGGAGTCTCGGTCGCATCCGTGTTCACGTAGCCGCGGGCGTACGTGTGGTCGTGGCCCATGAGCACGAGATCGATGTCGTTGCGCTGGAAGACGGGCAGCCACTCGGCGCGGAGCACCGGCTCGTCACGACCGGCCGAGGCCGAGAAGACCGGCTGGTGGAACGTGACGACGTTCCACTTCGACGGGCTGTTCTGCAGCAGCAGGTCGAGCCAGGCGGCCTGGAAGCGCGTCCACAGGGTGCCGATCTGGGACGACGGGCACTCCGCTCCCGTGCAGGACGGGAGCCCGGCCGGGGTGAGGAAGGTCGTGTCCCGGGTCGCGTTCAGGGTGATGAAACGGACGCCCTGGTAGTCGGTGTAGTACGCGGTCTCGGCGGCGAACGAGCTCCAGTGGTCGAAGAACGCGCGGTACTGCTGCGCGACCTCGGAGTCGCCCTTCGCGAGGTCCGCCAGCTCGCCGATCGAGCTCGTCGACGGGTTGTTGTGCGGGTACTCGAACGCGGCCTTCCACGCCGTGAGCAGCTTGTCGCCCGAGTACTCGTGGTTGCCGGGGGCGGCCATGACGTTGGTGCGGACCGCCGAGTCCTTCATGCCCTGGAACCAGTTCAGCCACTCGTTCTCGTTGCTGGAGGTGTTGATGAGATCGCCGGCGTGCACGGAGCCGATCGAGCGAGGAGCGTGTGCCTCGGCCTGCTTCACGACGCTCGGCCATGTGGTGTCGAGACCGATCTGGGCGTCGCCGTAGTAGATGAACTGGAAGTCGTTCGCCTTCGGGTCGGCGGTGCGGAACTCGTACCAGTCGCTCCAGCTCCCGGGGAGACCCACCCGGTAGCGGTACGCCGTGGCGGGGGTGAGGTCGGTGACCGTGGCCGAGAAGTGCTTGTTAGGGTTGCCGTTCACGACACCGGCGTCGTACGCGTCGACCGTGCGGGTGGCACCACCGGTCGCGAGGCCGATCTCGACCTGGCCGACCGTGTGCGAGGCGTCGCCGGCGAGCCAGGAGAACGACTGCGACACCTCGGGCTTCTCGGTGGGGGTGAGGATGACACGGGTCGGCGGGGCGACCACGGGCGTGCCGGGGTCGGAAGCCTTCACGAGGGTGAGCGATGACATGTCGAAGTAGATGTCGGAGCTGGACGCGCGGTCCTGGAACAGCGACACGGCGATCGTGTTCGTGCCGTCACGGAGCAGGTCGCCCTCGGCGCTGAACGTGCTGGTCAGCGGGTCGCCGTTGGAGTCGCCGGCGTACTCGACGTTGGTGGTGTCGGTGATGCGGCCGTCGACGTAGCGGGCGACCTCCTCGCCGTTGATCCAGACGATGATGGCGTCGTCGTAGGTGATGGTGCTCTGCAGAGCGGCGACCTGCTCGGCGACGCCGGCTTCGAGTTCGAACGTGGTCCGGAAGAAGTAGGTGGGCACGGTCGGGGCCGCGGCGCCGTCGAGGTAGTGGTTGAGGAGCGTCTTCGGCGTCTGCGGGCCGACGGGGGCGAGCTTCCCGCCCTTGGCGCCGAACGAGCCCGGTGCGGTCTTCCACGCGCTGTCGTCGTAGGCCGGCAGGGTCCAATCGCGCAGTGCGGCCGGGGCAGGGGACGGGTCGGAGCCGTCGTCGAGGTAGTGCCAGGGGGTGTCGCCGGTGACGAGCGATCCGGTGGGCACCTCGGGATCGGGCGCGGCGAGGGCCGCGGGGGCGACGACGGCGCCGCCGAGCACGGCGAGCAGCGCGACGGACGTCAGTCCGCGACGCCGCCACCGCACCGCAGGGGTGGGGGAGGTCATGTCAGTCCTTCGTGGGTGGGTGTCCGTGCTCAGCCGCACGGGGCGCCCCCAGCCCAACGGAGCCGGATGACCGCGGTCTGACATCGAGGCGACGGGGAGGTGAACGCGGCGCGGGCGGGCACAGCTTCGGAGATCGCCCGAGACACGCCGGGGGTACCGGCTCGGAGCCGGCGCGTCGGCCGGAAGCTCCGAAGTCGTGCCCGGTCCGGAAGGGGTGGAAAGCGGGCCGGTACGCTAGAACCCATGCTCAACATGGCCGACGGCCTCGCCCGTCTCGGCGCGCTCGCCGAGAATCCCGTCGTCCGCACCCTCGCGGAGGCCTTCGACGAAGCCGGTTTCGAGCTCGCCGTCGTCGGCGGTCCGGTGCGCGATGCGCTGCTCGGCCGTGAGACGCACGACCTCGACTTCACGACGAGCGCCTCGCCGGACGAGATCCTCGCGATCGTGAAGCCGGTCGCCTCCGCGCACTGGGACATCGGTCGGGCCTTCGGGACCATCGGCGCCCGGGTGCGGGGCGAGCAGGTCGAGATCACCACCTATCGCGCCGACAGCTACGACGGCGTGACGCGCAAGCCCACCGTGGAGTTCGGCGACTCGATCGACGGCGACCTCGTCCGCCGCGACTTCACGGTCAACGCGATGGCCCTCCAGGTGCCCGCGGTGAAGCTCGTCGACCCGACCGGCGGGGTCGAGGACCTCGTGGCGGGGGTGCTGCGGACACCGACGGATCCCCGGGTGTCGTTCGGCGACGACCCGCTCCGGATGCTGCGCGCCGCCCGGTTCAGCGCGCAGCTCGGCTTCACGGTGGAGGAGGACACGGAGCGGGCGATCACCGAGCTCCGCGAGACCCTGACGATCGTGAGCCCGGAGCGCGTGCAGTCCGAGCTCGTGCGCCTCATGCAGACCGACGACCCCGTCCGCGGCATCCGGGTGCTGGTGGAGACCGGACTCATCGAGGAGTTCCTCCCCGAGGTCAGCGCCCTCAAGCTCGAGGTCGACGAGCACCACCACCACAAGGACGTCTACGAGCACTCGCTCACGGTGCTCCGTCAGGCCATCGCGCTCGAGCACGCCAGGAACCCCGGGGCCCCGGCGGATGTGCCGCTGCGGATCGCGGCTCTGCTCCACGACATCGGCAAGCCCCGCACGCGCAAGCTCGAGCCGGGTGGCGCGGTGACCTTCCACCACCACGACGTCGTCGGCGCCCGGATGGCCCGCAAGCGGCTGCAGGCCCTGCGCTTCGACTCGGCGACCACGGATGCCGTCGCGACCCTGATCGAGCTGCATCTGCGGTTCTTCGGCTATGCGGAGGGGGCGTGGACGGATGCCGCCGTGCGCCGCTACGTCCGCGATGCCGGGGACCTGCTGGAGCGGCTGCACATCCTCACGCGCGCCGACGTCACCACGCGGAACAAGCGCAAGGCCGCGCGGCTCGCCGCCGCCTACGACGACATCGAGTCCCGGATCGCGGCTCTTCGCGAGCAGGAGGAGCTCGACGCGATCCGTCCGGAGCTCGACGGCAACCGCATCCAGGAGGTCCTCGGCATCTCTCCGGGCCGGGAGGTCGGCGAGGCGTACAGGTTCCTCCTCGATCTGCGCCTCGATGAGGGCGTGCTGGGCGAGGACGTCGCTGAGCAGCGTCTCCGCGAGTGGTGGGCTTCGCGCGGCTGACTCCTGCCGACCCACCCCCTTGCGTGCCTCCCGGCCCCCTGCGCCCGCACGTAAAGGGCCGGGCCGACCGCAGAGGGGTGGGTCGACCTCAGTTGATGATGGCGGCGGCGTCCGGGGGGAGAGTCAGGAGCGTGGGGGTGCTCGACGCGGGGGCGGTTGTGAGGAGGAGTTCGGCCGTCGAGGGCACCGCGAACGTTGCGGGGGTGGGGGAGAGGTTCACGAGCACCGACACTCCTCCGCGATCGATGCGGTAGACGCGGTGCTCGGGGCGGCCGTCCGTCTCCCGGACCTCGACCGTCGTGTGCGCGGAGTCCGGGTCGGTGAGCTCCGGTCGCGCTCGCCGCAGTCGGGCGAGGTCGCGGTACAGCGCCAGGAGCCGGGCGTGCACCGGCGCCTCGGCCTCCGCCCAGTCGAGGTGCGAGCGATGGAAGGTGTCGGGATCCTGCGGGTCGGGCACCGCATCCGGATCCCAGCCCATGCGGGCGAACTCCGCCGTGCGACCCTCGGCGACCGCGCGGCCGAGTTCGGGCTCGGGGTGGGCGGTGAAGAACTGCCACGGTGTCGTCGCGCCCCACTCCTCGCCCATGAAGAGCATCGGGGTGCCCGGGGCCGTCAGCGTGAGGACGGCGGCCACCGCGAGCCGATCGGGGGACAGGGTGGCGGAGAGCCGGTCCCCGGCCGCGCGGTTCCCGATCTGGTCGTGATCTTGCGCGAAGGTCACCAGCCGCCAGCTCGGCACCTCGGCCGGGATCGGCGACCCGTGCGGACGGTCGCGGAAGGACGAGAAGGTGCCGTCGTGGAAGAACCCGCCCTCTGTCACCTTGGCCACCGCCTCGGCCGCGGCGAAGTCGGCGTAGTACCCGGCGGTCTCCCCGGTGAGCGCGACGTGCACGGCATGATGCCAGTCGTCCGACCACTGCGCCGTGAGTCCATAGCCCCCGGCTTCCCGCGGCAGGATGAGCGTCGGGTCGTTGAGGTCGGACTCGGCGATGAGGGTCAGCGGCCGATTCTGCTGCGCGGAGAGGGCGTCCACCCGTTCGGAGAGCTCCCGCAGCAGGTGCACGGGCCGCCGGTCGTGGAGTGCGTGCACGGCGTCGAGGCGGAGCCCGTCGACGTGGAAGTCGCGCAGCCACATCAGGGCGTTGTCGAGGATGTACTCCCGCACCGCGTCCTCGTCGAGGTTCACCGAGTCGCCCCACGTGTTGCTCTCGCCCTCGCGCAGGTACGGACCGAAGAGGGGGAGGTAGTTCCCGCTCGGACCGAGGTGGTTGTAGACCACGTCCTGCACGACGGCGAGCCCGTGTGCGTGGGCGGCGTCGACGAACCGCTGGTACGCCGCGGGACCGCCGTACTCCTCCTGCACCGCGTACCAGAGCACGCCGTCGTATCCCCAGTTCCAGGCGCCGTTGAAGGCGTTGACGGGCAGCAGCTCGACATGGGTGACGCCGAGGTCGACGAGATGCGCCAGGCGGCCGATCGCCGCGTCGAGCGTGCCCTCCGGCGTGAAGGTGCCGAGGTGCAGCTCGTAGATCAGCCCGCCCGCGAGCTGCCGTCCGGTCCAGGAGGCGTCGGTCCAGGCGAAGGCCGCGGGGTCGAACGCCGCCGAGGCGCCGTGCACGCCGTCCGGTTGCCGCCGCGAGCGCGGGTCCGGGCGCAGGTCGTCGCCGTCGTCGAGCAGGAACCCGTAGCGCTCGCCGTCCGCGAGGACGAGGTCGGCGGTCCAGTGCCCCTCAGTGGTCGCCGTGAGTTCCCGCTCCTCTACGGTCGCGCCCGCGGCGTCGAGGCGTCGCACCCGCACACGCCTCGCCCGCGGCGCCCACACCGAGATCATCGGGCCAGCTCGATCAGCGCGACCGGATACGTGTCGAGCAGTTCCGCCAGCCGCACCGGTCCGGGCGGAATCCGCCGACCGGTGAGGAGATCCGTCCCCGGCAGCTCCGGGCGCATCAGGACGGTGTCGCCCCAGCCGCCGCGGCGCGCCAGCGTCACCGGCAGCCGCGTGGCCACGGCGGTCGCGCCGCCGCGGTGCACGGCGACGGCGTGGTCGGCGGCCGCGCCCTCGACGACGGCCGGCCGGTAGAAGCGGAACAGCTCCGGGTTGTCCCGCCGCAGTCGCAGGGCCCGCGAGGTCACCAGCAGCTTCGCGGCACCGGAGTCGTCGATGGGCGGGAGCACACCGCGGGCGTGGTCCGCGTCGAGCTCCCGCAGCATCCGGGCGCGCAGAGCGAAGTCCACGGGTCGACGGTTGTCGGGGTCGACGAGCGAGAGGTCCCACAGTTCGGTGCCCTGGTAGACGTCGGGCACGCCGGGGCCGGTGAGCTGCAGCAGCTTGGCGGAGAGGGAGTTCGAACGGCCCGCATCGACGATCTCCGCCACGAACCGGTCGAGGATCGGCGCGGCGTCGCCCTCCACGGATCGCGCGATCGCGGCCAGACCCTCCTCGAAGGCCGCGTCCGGATGCTGCCAGGTGGTCCGCTCGGCGGCCTCGCGCGCGGCCTTGGTGGCATAGGCGAGGAGCCGGTCGGAGGGCAGCGGCCAGGCTCCGACGGCGGCCTGCCAGATCAGCGCGTCGAGGGGACCGTGTCCGGTGGTCGCGACGGCGCGCAGCTCCGCCAGCACCTCGCCCCACCGCTCCGGGATCTCCGAGAGCACGGACAGGCGTGCCCGCACGTCCTCCGAGCGCTTCGTGTCGTGCGTGGAGAGCGTCGTCATCGAGTGCGGCCAGGCGGCCAGTCGTGCCCGCTGCGCGTCGTGGAACTCCTCGACCGACAGGGCGGGGATCGACGGATCGGCGCCGACCTCGGTCAGCGTCCCGAGGCGGGTGAACCGGTAGAACGCGGTGTCCTCCACGCCCTTCGCCATCACGGCGCCGCTCACCTGCGGGAACCGCTGCGCGACCTCGAGCGAGGGGTCGACCAGGAGCGGTTCGAGCGCCGCGAAGGCGGCGGAGAGGTCGGGGCGTCGATGCCGGGCCTCCGCGAAGGCGGCGCACAGGTGCTCGCGACCTTCGGGGAGATAGGAGCGGTACACGGGGAAGCAGGCGAGGAGCTCGGCGAGGGCGTCGTCGGCGTGCACGATCCCGTGGGGGAGCGTGCGGACCAGGCGGCGCACCTCCGCGGCCAGGAGCGTGTCGGCGATCATCCGCTTCGTGTCGTGGATGAGGTCGTGCCAGGGGAGCGCGTCCGGGAGGCCGGTCTCCGCGCGGAGCCGGGCGTCCAGCCGGTCCAGCGCCGCGACACCCTCCGCGTCGACGAACAGGCGGTCGAGCTCGGCCAGCGCGTCGTAGCCGGTCGTGCCGTCGGTGCGCCACCAGGCCGGGAGGGCCTCGCCGGGCTCCAGGATCTTCTCCACGAGCGTGTACGCGCGCCCGGTCGCGTCGGCGAGCTGCTCCAGATACGCACCGGGGTCGACGAGGCCGTCCGGATGATCCACCCGCAGCCCGTCCGCGAGTCCGGTCCGGAGCCAGCGGAGGATCTCCCGATGCGACTCCGCGAAGACGTCGGGACGCTCCACCCGGATGCCGGCGAGTTCGGAGACCGCGAAGAATCGGCGATACGTGAGATCGGTGTTCTGGTCCTCCCAGAATCGCAGCTCGTAGTTCTGGGCCGCCAGGAGTGCCGGGAGGTCGTCGGCCAGCGCCGCGGTGCCGGGGGCGAGCGGCAGCTCGTGCTCGAAGTAGCGCAGCACCCCGTCCGGCGCATCGGCGGCCGGGGTGGTGTCGACGTCGAGTTCGCCGTTCGCGACGACCTCCTCCGGGCTCGCGCCCAGCAGCGGGAGCAGGAGCCGTCCGCTTCCGGCGTCCCAGTCGATGTCGAAGGCGGCGGCACGACGGGTCTTCCGGCCGAGTCGCAGCACCTCCCACCACCACGGGTTCTGCCGCGGCACCGCGACGCCCACATGGTTGGGGACGATGTCGGCGAGGATGCCGAGGCCGGCCGTGCGCGCCGCCGAGGCGAACCGGACGAGACCGTCCTCGCCCCCTCGGTCCGGATCGATGCGCGCGTGGTCGACCACGTCGTAGCCGTGGTTCGAACCCGGCGTCGCCGCCAGCAGCGGCGACAGATACGCCCAGGACGCGCCGAGCTCGGCGAGGTAGCCGACCACATCGGCCGCCGCTTCGAGGGGGAAGCTGCCGCTGATCTGGAGGCGATAGGTCGACAGCGGCCTGTCGGTCATGAGGCGGCCTGCTCGCTCTGCGCGCGGAGCGAGGCGTCGACGGAGTCGTCGGTGTCGACCGGCTCGCCGTCGATCTCCTGCAGCACGAGCATGGCCTTGCCCTCGAGCGGCACGGTGTCGCGGGCGCGGAGGTTCCGGTCGCCCAGCTCGCCGGCGGTGTCCACTGCGACGAGCCATTCCGCACCGTGGCGATCGTCCGGCAGGGCGAGGTCGACGGGCTCGTCGCCGCTGTTGAAGTAGACGAGGAAGTTCACGTCCTCCACGGGCCGCCCTCGCCGGTCGTTCTCGCGGATCCCGCGGCCGTTGAGGAACATGCCGACAGAGCGCCCGAAGCCCGAGTCCCAGTCCTCCGGGGTCATGCGGGCGCCGTCCGGTCGCAGCCACACGACGTCGGGGATGCGCTCGCCGTCCTCGTCCGCGACCGGGCGTCCGTCGAAGAAGCGGCTGCGGCGGAAGGTCGGATGGTCGTGCCGGAGCCGTGCGACCGCCGCCGTGAACTCCACGAGCGGCAGGTCGGCCGCCTCCCAGTCGATCCAGGTGAGCTCGTTGTCCTGCGCATAGCCGTTGTTGTTGCCGTGCTGCGTGCGGCCGAGCTCGTCGCCGTGGGAGATCATCGGCACGCCCTGCGAGAGCAGCAGCGTCGCGAGGAAGTTCCGCTGCTGACGCGCGCGGCGGCGATTGATGTCGAT
Source organism: Microbacterium paraoxydans (assembly GCF_019056515.1). Lineage (NCBI taxonomy): Bacteria > Bacillati > Actinomycetota > Actinomycetes > Micrococcales > Microbacteriaceae > Microbacterium > Microbacterium paraoxydans. The sequence goes on along the minus strand of NZ_CP064873.1, from coordinate 3,373,838 downwards.
GTCGTCGGTCGGTCCCTCTGCGCCCATGTTGTCGGAGCGGTTGTGGGATTCGCCGTCGTTGTTGTCCTCGCCGTTGTCCTCGTTGTGCTTCTCGTTGTAGGAGACGAGGTCGCGCAGCGTGAAGCCGTCGTGCGCGGTCACGAAGTTGATGGAGGCGACGGGTCGTCGGCCGGAGTGCTCGTACAGGTCGGCGGAGCCGGTGAGGCGGGAGGCGAACTCGCCGAGCGCCTGTGGCTCACCGCGCCAGAAGTCGCGCACGGTGTCGCGGTACTTGCCGTTCCACTCCGTCCACTGCGGCGGGAAGTTGCCCACCTGATAGCCGCCGGGTCCGATGTCCCACGGCTCGGCGATGAGCTTCACCTGCGAGACGATCGGGTCCTGCTGCACGAGCTCGAAGAAGGCCGCGAGGCGGTCGACGTCGTAGAACTCGCGGGCGAGGGTCGCGGCGAGGTCGAAACGGAAGCCGTCGACGTGCATCTCGGTCACCCAGTACCGCAGCGAGTCCATGAGCAGCTGCAGGGCGTGCGGGTTGCCCGCGTTCAGGCTGTTGCCCGTGCCGGTGTAGTCCATGTAGTACCGCTTGTCCTCTTCGAGCCGGTAGTACGCCTCGTTGTCGATCCCGCGCATCGAGAGCGTCGGACCGAGGTGGTTGCCCTCCGCCGTGTGGTTGTAGACGACGTCGAGGATGACCTCGATGCCGGCCTCGTGGAGCGCGCGCACCATGGCACGGAACTCCTGCACCTGCTGACCGTCCTGGCCGCCGGCGGCATAGGCGTTGTGCGGGGCGAAGAAGCCGAGGGTGTTGTAGCCCCAGTAGTTCGACAGGCCCTTGTCCTGCAGCACCGAGTCGTTGACGAACTGGTGCACGGGCATCAGCTCCAGGGCGGTGACGCCGAGACGCTGGAGGTGCTCGACGACCGCCGGATGCGCGATGCCGGCGTAGGTCCCCCGCAACTCCTCCGGCACCTCGGGATGCCGCTGGGTGAGCCCCTTCACATGGGCCTCGTAGATGACGGTCTCGGCGTACGGCGTCTTCAGCGGCCGGTCGCCGCCCCACTCGAAGAACGGGCTGACGACGACGCCCTTCGCCATCGCGCCCGCGGAATCGTCGTCGTTGCGGGAGTCAGGGTCGCCGAAGTCGTAGCCGAACAGGGACTGACCCCAGTCGATCTCGCCGGCGACGGCTTTGGCGTACGGGTCGAGGAGCAGCTTGTTCGGGTTGAACCGCTGCCCCTGGGCCGGGTCGTAGGGGCCGTGCACCCGGTAGCCGTAGCGCTGTCCCGGCTGAACCGTGGGCAGGTAGCCGTGCCAGACGAAGGCGTCCACCTCCGTGAGGGGCACGCGCGTCTCCGTGCCGTCCGCGTCGAAGAGGCAGAGCTCCACGCGCTCCGCGCCCTCGCTGAAGAGGGCGAAGTTGGTGCCCTGCCCGTCGAAGGTGGCCCCCAGCGGGTAGGCGGACCCGGGCCAGACCTCGCGGCTCATCCGGCGAGGGCGTGGTCGCGCGAACCCGCGGCCATGGCACTGACGATGCTGACGGCATGGTCGTAGTCGTACACCTGAGCGATCTCCACAGCCCGAGGATACGGGTGTCCGAGGTAGCAGACATAGAGCGGCGGCACGACCTCGATGTACCCGACAGGGGCGTCGTGCGCGACGACGTACCGGTCGAAGTCGATCCGCTCGCAGGCCGGCTCGATCGCGGCGGGGTGGGCCGCGTCGGCGCGCTGCGAGGAGCCAGTGCTGGTGGGGGTGTGGACGTTCATGGCGCCTCCTGACTCGTGATGGGACCACGATAGGAACCGGGAACGGATCCGAGAACGGTATTGCCAACCGGGCGTCGACCGGCTATGCACCCGATGACGACGAGATCACTCGCCGCGCCATCGCACGTACTCCGTCACCACGACGCCCGATTCATACGGGGTCGTCTCCACGGCCTCGAACCGTTCGGGACGGTAGGGGCGGTCGCCGAAGAGCGGGATGCCGGATCCGAAGAGCAGCGGCTGCCGTTTCAGGATGAGCCGGTCGATCTCGTCGGCGAGCGTCGCCGCGAGAGCCCCGCCGCCGCACAGCCAGATCGCGCCGCCCTCGGCACGCTTGAGCCGCCGCACGACCTGCACCGGGTCCTCCGCCGTCACCTCGAGGTTCTCGGCCTCGGCGGTGCGGGTGCGGCTGAAGACGATCTGCCGCAGATGCCGGTACGGGCTTGCGAGCCCGCCCACCTCGTACGTGTTCCTGCCCATCAACACGGTGTCGAACACGTCGTTGCGCTGCGGGATGCCGAGGGCTTCGGCGGCCACGGTCGGCAGGGTGTCGGCGAAGCGGGCGTTGATGCCGTCCATGTGGTCGCCCTCGACGAGGAAGGCGTCGAACTCCCCGCCCGGGCCGGCGATGAACCCGTCCAGGGTCACCGCGGCGTAGTACACGAGCTCTCGCATCGTTCTCCAATCACTACATCTGTTGCGGTTGAGAGTACAACAGTCGTAGTGATTGCGCTAGGGTGGCGGCATGGCGAGGAATGAGCCGCGACGACGGCAGATCGCGGATGCCGGGCTGGCGGTGCTCGCCCGCGAGGGATCCCGGGGGCTCACGCACCGCGCGGTCGACGCCGAGGCGGACGTCCCCGCGGGGACGACGTCGAACTACTTCCGCAGCAGGGAGGCGCTGATCGAGGGCCTCGTCGACCGCATCGGGGAACGCCTGGCTCCGACGCCCGAGGACCTGGAGCGGAGGGCCGAGATCACGCCGAGCCGGGAGCTCTTCGCCGACTACATCCGGGACATCGTGCGCCGCCTCACCGCTGATCGCGACGTGACCCTCGCCCTCTTCGAACTGCGGCTCGAGAGTGCGCGCCGTCCCGAGCTCGCCGCCGTGCTCGGCGACTGGCAACGGGCCGGCTTCGATGCGGACGTCGCCTTCAACACCGGGGCGGGTCTCCCCGGGGGCCGGCGGGAGATCGCCCTGTTCCACTACGCGATCGACGGTCTGCTGCTCGACCGGCTCACCACACCGATCGACCCGGAGACCTCCACCGACGACGTGATCGACGATCTCGTGGCCGGGCTGCTGCCCTGACCGCCGCCGCGGCTGCTGTTCCGCCCGGTCGATCCTGCTCGTACACTGAGGGCACGCTCCCGGCTCCAGGAACGGAGAACGCGTGTCTGCGACGTGGCACGATCCGCGGGAGGCGTCGCCGACGGCGTCTCGCCTCCTCGTCGAGCGTGCGCACGAGGAGCTCATCGCCGGGAACCTCGACGATCACCGCCTCCGCGAGGTGCGTCCGCTCGTGCGCGAGTCGTGGGAGCGGTCTTGGCGCCGCCGCGTCGGTCCGGAGGGGCTGCCGCCGCTCGATCTGCATGAGGACGAGCTCGACGCCTATCGTCTGGCTCATCCGCTCGCCTCGGCGATGGAGATGATCCGCGCGCTGCTGCTTCCCGGCGACTCCGAGGACTCGGGGGTCGTGATCGCCGTGGGGGACCAGGCCGGGCGCCTGCTGTGGATCGAGGGGGACGCGCAGCTGCGGTCCCTCACCGAGGGCATGGGGTTCGTCGCCGGCGCGAACTGGGCGGAGGACGCCGTGGGCACGAGCGCTCCCGGCACCGCGCTCGCCCTGGAACGGTCGGTGCAGATCCGCGGGGCCGAGCACTACAACCGGCTGGTGCACCCGTGGTCATGCACCGCGGCGCCCGTGCGCGACCCGGAGACGCAGCGGGTCCTGGGCGTGATCGACATCACCGGGGGGCCGGAGGTGGTGACCCCGCAGGCGCGACTGCTCGTCGACGCGACGGCGCGAGCGGTCGAGTCCGAGCTCCTCGTGGCCCGGCTGCAGCGACGGGCGGAGCCTCCGGCTCGACGACTGCCCGGCAGGACGCCGCCGGAACCCCTCGCCCGCGCGCGACTGCACGTGCTCGGACGCGACCGCGCCCGGCTGGAGACCGTGTCGGCGCACGAGGAGGCGGTCACCGAGCTCAGCGCCCGGCACGCCGCCATCCTCCTGATGCTGGCCGTGCACCGTCAGGGGCTCTCCGCCGACCGGCTCGCCGAGCTCGTCTACGGCCCCGGCGTCTCGCCGGACACCTTGCGGCCGGAGATGGTGCGTCTGCGGAAGGTCCTGGAGCGGGCGGCTTCCGACCTCGTGCCGGAGTCCCGCCCGTATCGTCTTCCGGTGCCGCTGGAGACCGACGCCCACGACGTGCTGTCCCTCCTCGACCGCGGGGCGCACCGGGTCGCTCTGACGGCGTATCGGGGGCCGGTGCTGCCGGAGTCGGCCTCACCCGGCGTGGAGGAGTTCCGTGACTCGGTCCGGGCGGCGCTGCGGGAGGTGATGCTGTCGGGGGCGAGTCTCGACGTGCTGCTCGCCTACGCGGACACCCCCGAGGGGAGCGAGGACGCGGAGGTGCTGCGGCTCGCCTTGGAGATGCTTCCGGCGCGCTCGCCGCGTCGTGCCGGTCTCGTGACCCGGATCGAGCGCCTCACCTGATTCGAATCGCCCGATTGGTCCCATTCCGGCCGCGGATGCAGCACAGTGCGCGATTCGAACGGGTGCAACCGGCTGCAACGTTGCGCACCGGGAGTGCAACGGGGAGCGGCCTAGCGTCGAGGGAACACCGCGGCATCGACGCCGCGGCGCCCCCGTCGAAGGAGACCCCCATGACCATCGTCGAAGAAGACGTGTCCCTCGCCTACGCGGCCCCCGGGCAGCCCGGAGCAGTCGCGAGCTATCGGCCCCGCTACGGCCACTACATCGGCGGCGAGTTCGTCGAACCGGCCAAGGGCCAGTACTTCGAGAACATCAGTCCCGTCAACGGCAAGCCCTTCACCGAGGTCGGCCGCGGCACCGTCGAGGACATCGACCGCGCCGTCGACGTCGCCTGGAAGGCCTTCACCGCCTGGGGCAAGACCAGCCCCGCGGAGCGCTCCGTGATCCTGAACCGCATCGCCGACCGGATGGAGCAGCACCTGGAGGAGATCGCGGTCGCCGAGACCTGGGAGAACGGCAAGCCCGTGCGGGAGACGCTCGCCGCCGACATCCCGCTCGCGATCGACCACTTCCGCTACTTCGCCGGCGTGCTCCGCGCGCAGGAGGGCGGCATCAGCCAGCTCGACGAGAACACCGTCGCGTACCACTTCCACGAACCGCTCGGCGTCGTCGGCCAGATCATCCCCTGGAACTTCCCGATCCTCATGGCCGTGTGGAAGCTGGCGCCGGCGCTCGCCGCGGGCAACTGCATCGTCATCAAGCCCGCGGAGCAGACGCCCGCATCGATCCTGTTCCTGTTCGACATCATCGGCGACCTGCTTCCGGCCGGAGTCGTCAACATCGTGAACGGTTTCGGCATCGAGGCCGGCGCCCCGCTCGCCCAGCACAAGCGCATCCGCAAGGTCGCCTTCACCGGGGAGACCACGACCGGGCGCCTCATCATGCAGTACGCCTCGCAGAACCTCATCCCCGTCACCCTGGAACTCGGGGGCAAGAGCCCGAACGTGTTCTTCGAGGACGTGGCCCGATCCACGAGCGACCCGTTCTACGACAAGGCGCTCGAGGGCTTCACGATGTTCGCGCTCAACCAGGGCGAGGTCTGCACCTGCCCGTCACGCGCCCTCATCCAGCGCTCCATCTACGACGGGTTCCTCGCCGACGGCCTCGAGCGTGTGAAGAAGGTCGTGCAGGGCAATCCGCTCGACCCCGCGACCATGATCGGCGCGCAGGCCTCGAACGATCAGCTGGAGAAGATCCTCAGCTACATCGACATCGGGAAGCAGGGCGGGGCCCGGCTGCTCACGGGAGGCGAGCGCGCCGACCTCGGCGGCGATCTCAGCGAGGGCTACTACGTGCAGCCGACCGTGTTCGAAGGGACGAACGACATGCGGATCTTCCAGGAGGAGATCTTCGGTCCGGTGCTCTCGGTCACCTCGTTCGACGACTTCGACGACGCGATCTCGATCGCGAACGACACCCTGTACGGCCTGGGCGCCGGGGTGTGGAGTCGCAGCGGCGACACGGCGTACCGCGCGGGCCGGGCGATCGAGGCGGGCCGCGTCTGGACGAACACGTACCACCAGTACCCGGCCCATGCCGCGTTCGGCGGGTACAAGCAGTCGGGGGTGGGGCGCGAGAACCACAAGATGATGCTCGACCACTACCAGCAGACGAAGAACCTCCTCGTCTCGTACGCGGAAGGCCCGATGGGCTTCTTCTGATCGTCGACGCCGCGGTGCGGGACGGCGGGCCGCGGCCGCCGTCCCGCACCCGGCATACCGGAAGGAGTCCCCATGGCCGACGCCGCCCCGCCCGCCCGCGTCGCGGTGACCGCCCCCGCTGCCGCGCTCGTCCGCGAGCTCACCGCGCAGCACGGGCCGCTCATGTTCCACCAGTCCGGCGGCTGCTGCGACGGCTCCGCGCCCATGTGCTACCCGGTGGGGATGTTCCTCACCGGCCCCGGCGACGTGCTCCTCGGCGCCCTCGACGTCGGACTCGACGATTCGGTCGAGGTCTTCATGTCGGCCTCGCAGTTCGAGTACTGGAAGTTCACGCACCTGACGATCGATGTCGTGCCGGGACGCGGCGCCGGGTTCAGCGTCGAAGGTCCGACGGGGATGCGGTTCCTCATCCGGTCGCGGATGCTCGACCCCGCGGAGCTGGCGAGCCTCGGCCTGGTCTGAGGACTTTCGAATCGCCTGATTGGTCCCATTTCGGCCGGAGATGCAGCCAATCAGGCGATTCGAACGGGATACGCTGGCCCCGTGAACGCACCGTACCGGCCCTCCGTCCTCTTCGTCTGCGTCCACAACGCGGGGCGCTCGCAGATGGCCGCCGGCTTCCTCCGGCACCTCGCCGGCGACCGCATCGAGGTGCGCTCCGCCGGGTCGATGCCCGCTGCCGAGATCAACCCCGTCGCGGTGGCGGCGATGGCGGAGGTCGGCATCGACATCACGGCCGAGCAGCCGAAGGTGCTCACGACCGAGGCCGTGCAGGCGTCGGACGTCGTGATCACGATGGGCTGCGGCGACGCCTGCCCGTTCTTCCCCGGCACGCGCTACGAGGACTGGGTGCTCGACGACCCCGCCGGCCAGGGGATCGACGCCGTCCGGCCGATCCGCGACGACATCCGCGGTCGCATCGAAACCCTCGTGTCCGAGTTGCTCTGACCGGCGCTCAGCCGGCCCCGTCGAGCATCGCCTTGGCAGCACGCGTGCGGGCGCGCAGGGCTTCGGCGAGCGCCGCGACCGCGGGGAGACGCAGCGACTCGGGCCGCGCGACCATGTAGTACGGGAGCTTCTCGGCGAAGACCTCGGGCAGCAGGCGCACGAGGTCCGGATGCCGATCGGCGGCGAAGCAGGGGAGCAGGCCGATCCCGGCTCCCGCTCGGGTGGCCTCGACGTGCACGAACACGTTGGTCGAGGTGAGTCCGTCCTGCATGCCGGGAACGAGGCGGCGCGGAAGGTCGAGCGCGTCCACCTGGAGCATCGAGTCGACGAAGTACACGAGTCGATGCTGCTCCACCTCGGCACGCGATGCCGGGGTGCCGGTGCGGCCGAGGTAGTCCCGGGAGGCGTACATGCCGAGGGTGTACGTGCCGAGCTTCACGGCCTGCGCGCGGCGGGTCTGCGGCGCGCCCACGACCACCTCCAGGTCGAGCCCGGCGCGGTGCTCGGCGGCCCTCCGCGTGGCCGCTACGATCTCGACCGTCAGCCGTGGGTGTGCTCGGCGCAGCTCGGCGATCGCGGGGGCGGCGATGTAGGCGCTGAAGCCGTCCGTGGCGGACATGCGCACGACGCCGGCGATCGGATCAGGAGTCTCGCCGGGGACGGAGTCGAGCTGGGACAGCGCGGCCTCGATGCGTCCACCGGTCTCGGCGGCGGTGCGCCCGAGATCGGTGAGTTCCCACCCGGACGCGGATTGCGCGACGACCCGTCCGCCGAGCGCGTCCTCGAGGGCAGCGATGCGGCGCGCCACCGTCGTGTGATCGAGACCGAGGTGGGCGGCGGCGCTCGTGTACCGGCCGGTGCGGGCGACCGCGAGCAGCACGAGCAGATCGTCGGCACGAGGCCTCTTCGCCGCATCCATGCTGCAATTATGCACAGCCACTGCGCGGCACTGGGCATTGCTGCAAATCCGGCCCGTGCCGACACTGGAACGGATGTGTCACCGTCGACACCGAAGGAGAGAAATGACCGCCCCCACCCGCGCCTCCGGTCACCCCGCCGCCGCCCCGTCCTCCTCGAAGCTCAAGCGCGTCGTCGCCGCCTCCATGGCCGGCACCGTCGTCGAGTGGTACGAGTTCTTCCTCTATGCGACCGCCGCCAGCCTCGTCTTCGGCACCTACTTCTTCCCGGCCACCGGATCGCCGCTCGACGGCATCATCGCCGCTTTCGTGACGTATGCGGTCGGCTTCATCGCGCGGCCGCTCGGCGGCATCGTCTTCGGTCAGATCGGCGACCGTTTCGGCCGCAAGCCCACGCTGCAGGCCACGATCATCATCGTCGGCGCCGCGACCTTCCTCATGGGGTGCCTCCCCGGCTTCCAGAGCATCGGCTACTGGGCGCCTGCGATGCTCGTCGCGCTGCGCTTCATCCAGGGCTTCGCTGTCGGCGGCGAGTGGGGCGGGGCCGTCCTCCTGGTCGCGGAGCAGAGCCCCGACCGCTCGCGCGCGTTCTGGTCGAGCTGGCCGCAGGCCGCGGTTCCCGTCGGCAACCTGCTCGCCACGCTCGTGCTCCTCGTGAGCTCGTGGGCGATGAGCTCGGCGGCGTTCCTCGAATGGGGCTGGCGCATCGCGTTCTGGCTCTCCGCGGTGATCGTGCTCGTCGGCTACTACATCCGCCGCAACGTCGAGGAGGCTCCGATCTTCCTGGAGGCGAAGGCGCAGGTCGAGGCGGAGAAAGCCACCTCCTACGGCGTCGTCGAGGTGCTGCGCCGGTATCCGATCGGGATCGTGCAGGCGATGGGTCTCCGTTTCGCCGAGAACATCGTCTACTACATCGTCGTCAGCTTCACGATCGTCTACCTGAAGACCGTCCACGAGTACGACACCAGTCAGCTGCTGCTCGCTCTGCTCATCGCGCATGTCGTGCACTTCGCGATCATCCCGCAGGCGGGACGGCTCGCCGACCGCTGGGGCCGCAAGCCCGTGTACCTGACCGGCGCGATCCTCAGCGCGACCTGGGCCTTCTTCGCCTTCCCGATGTTCGACACCCTGAACCCCGTGCTCATCGTGCTCGCCGTCACCATCGGCCTCTGCTTCCACGCGTTCATGTACGCGCCGCAGCCGGCGGTCATGGCCGAACTGTTCCCGACGCGGATGCGGTACTCCGGCGTCTCGCTGGGGTCGCAGGTCACGGCGATCCTCGCCGGGTCGCTGGCGCCGATCCTGGCGATCCAGTGGCTCCGGGACTTCGGCTCCTGGCTGCCGATCGCGCTCTACATCGTGTTCGCCTGCATCGTCACGGCGATCGCGGTGCTCTCGCTGCGGGAGACGAAGGGCGTGTCCCTGCAGGCCATCGACGACGCGGATGCCGCCCGCACGAACGCCCGCACCGCGGCTGCGAGTGCCGCATGACGGATCTGCGCGGACGTCGTGCTCTCGTCACCGGGGGAGCGAGCGGCATCGGTGCCGCCTGCGCGAGAGCCTTCGCGCAGGCGGGCGCCCGCGTGACGATCGCCGACATCGACGGTGACGCGGCCGAAGCCCTCGCCGACGAGATCGGCGGGCAGGCGTGGCAGGTCGACCTCACCGACCGCGATGCGCTGGCCGCACTCCGCCTCGACACCGACATCCTCGTCAACAACGCGGGCGTGCAGCACGTCAGCCCGATCGAGGAGTTCGACCCCGCCCGCTTCTCGCTCCTCGTGCAGCTGATGCTCGAGGCGCCCTTCCTGCTGACCCGGGCCGCACTCCCGGGGATGTACGAGCGGGGCTTCGGGCGGATCATCAACATGTCGAGCGTCCACGGTCTTCGCGCCTCGCCGTTCAAGGCGGCCTACGTGGCGGCCAAGCACGGCCTGGAAGGGCTGTCGAAGGTGACGGCGCTGGAGGGTGCCGCGCACGGCGTCACAAGCAACTGCATCAATCCCGGATACGTGCGCACGCCTCTCGTCGAGCGCCAGATCGCCGACCAGGCGCGGGTGCACGGCATCCCGGAGAGCGAGGTCCTGGAGAAGGTGCTCCTCACCGAAGCCGCGATCAAACGCCTCGTGGAGCCGGAGGAGGTCGCCGGCCTTGCCGTCTGGCTCGCCGCTGACGCCGCCGGGATGGTGACCGGCGCGAGCTACACGATGGACGGCGGCTGGTCCGCGCGGTGAGTCGTCATGCCGACGGAGAGGCCGCGGCGAGCACAGCGCTCCGCAGCCAGGAGCGATAGCGCTCCGGCGACCATCCGGACTGCACGACGAGCTGCTGGTGGCTCTCCGGCGAGAGCAGGAACGACAGCACGTCGGCGAGGGCGTCGCCGTCGTGGTCCGAGTCGACGATGCCCCGGCGCTGCAGTTCCGCCGCGAACCCCCGGTAGTCCGCCGCCCGGTTCTCGAGGATGCGCTGGAGGGCGGCATCGACGACCTGGTCGGAGAGCGCCGCGCCCAGGAGGACCGTCCAGAGGGCATGCCCCCGCTCGTTCGCCGCGCCGATCTGCGCGATGACCGCGTCGAGGAAGACGTCGTCCGGCAGAGTCGTCAACCCGGAGCCGGCCTCGGTGTCGGCGAGGGTCTCGGCGGCCTCCGAGCCGGAGAAGGTGACTTCGAAGGCGGCGATGAGCAACTCCGCCTTCGCCGCCGTGGTCTTCACCGTCTCCGCGGAGACCCCGGCTTCCTTGGCGATCGCGGAGATCGTCGTCGCCTGGTATCCCTGCGCGGCGAACAGGCGGGCGGCTGCCGCGACGATGCGCGCACGGGTCTCCTCGGCCTGTCGGGTCCGCAGGGCGGAGCGGTAGGGGCGTGCAGTCGACGTCATTGACTTTCCTCAGAGGGTGATGAATACTTCAACGGTACAACCAACCCTATCGAGAGAGCCGCCATGTCCCGTTACCTCCTCACCTGCACTCCCGCCCACGGGCATGTGCTCCCGCTGCTGCAGGTCGCCAGACACCTGGTCGCCGATGGGCACGAGGTCCTCTTCCTCACGAGCACCCGGTACGAGGAGCAGGTGACCGCGGCGGGCGCGCGGTTCCGTCCGCTGCCGGCGGAGGCCGACGTCGATCTCGACGACGCGAACGGCGCGTTCCCCGAGCGCGAAGGTCTCACCGGGGTGGCTGCGCTCCGCTTCGACATGAGCACTCTGTTCATTCGTCCGGGGCGGGCTCAGCTCGAGGCCGTGCGCGTCGAGCTCGCGCGGAACCGCGTCGACGCCGTCCTCACCGAACCGCTGTTCGTCGGTGCGGCGCTGCTGCAGCGGCTGCCGAAGGCCGAACGGCCCCCGGTCGTGGTCCTCGGCATCTTCCCGCTCGGCGCCCGCAGCGTCGACACGGCCCCGTTCGGGCTCGGAGTCACGCCGATGCGCGGGCCGTTCGGCCGGATGCGCAACGCCTTCCTCCGCACCGTGGCGGAGCGCGTCATCTTCGGCGGCGTGCAGAAGGAGGCCGACGCCATGGCGCGCGAGGCGGTCGGCCGCGATCTCGGCGGATTCGTGCTCGACTGGGCGGGCCGCGCGGACGCGTACGTGCAGTTCTCGGTGCCGGCGTTCGAGTACCCGCGCTCCGACCTCCCGGCGTCCGTGCACTTCGCCGGCCCCCTGCCCGCGGCGGCGGCGACCGTGCCACTGCCCGAGTGGTGGTCCGACCTGGACGGACGGCGGCCCGTGATCCATGTCAGTCAGGGGACGATCGCCAACGCCGACTTCGGCCAGCTCGTGCTTCCCACGATCGCCGGGCTCGCCGCGACGGACGCCCTCGTGGTGGTCTCCACCGGTGGACGCCCCGTCGAGGCGCTCCCGGCGGAGCTCCCGGCGAACGTCCGCGTCGCCGAGTACCTGCCCTACGACCGGCTGCTGCCGGAGGTCGACGTGTTCGTCACGAACGGCGGCTTCGGCGGGGTGCAGCAGGCGCTGGCCCAGGGCGTCCCGCTGGTGGTCGCGGGGCAGACGGAGGACAAGGTCGAGGTCTCCGCCCGAGTCGGGTGGACCGGCGTGGGCATCAACCTGCGGACGAACGCGCCGAAGCCGGGACAGGTCGCCGAGGCCGTGCACCGGGTGCTCGTCGAGCCGGCGTTCCGCGACCGCGCACGGCAGGTCGGAGAGGCGATGCGCGCTGCGGACGCCTGGCAGACGCTCGACGCGGTCCTGGCCGCGGAGACCGCGAGCGGGGCCGCAGCCGACAGCTCGATGCACCGCTGAGCGCCGCGCGGGAAAGTGCATTCCCGCGCATGAACGCAACCGGGTGCAACGTCCGCCGGTATACCATCCCGGTATCGCCACGCAGCGTCAGTCCCCAGCTGACCACGGGCGGGACGGTCGAACCGTCAATGCGGAGGGAACGTCGAATTCCTTTCGATCCCGAGGGGGGATGGGGTGGGCGTCGGTTCCCCAGAACGGCACCCACCCCCACATCGGGTTCGTCGTCAGTTCCAGCGGCTGAGCATCCAGAAGACCGCGAATCCGATCACCACGACGATCGGCACCCAGGTCCCCGTGCGCTTGAGGCGCCGACCCTGCGGCGCGACCCCCGGCGGTGGGGTGATCATCCCGGCCGGCGCAGCGAACGGGAGAGCGTGGCCCCCGGGCGTCGCCGCGGCGGCGAGGCGGTCGTCGCGCCACCGCGCCCACTGGTCGAGCTTGGTCAAGAGCGCCCCCACCGCCCCGAACAGCCACGCCCAGGTCGCCGGATCGAGCGTGGAGGCGCGGCGGGGCGTGTAGAGGAACAGCCAGTCGTCGACGATCTCGACGTCGAGCTGCGCGGCGTTGTCGATGAAGCGCGCCATGATGTCGGGCGTGAAGAGGTAGAGCGCGTCCTGCTCGTAGCCGTCCGGGCAGTACAGGGTGAAGTGCTGGTCGAAGTCGCCCTCGAGCGACAGGCGCTGTGCCCGCTGGAACGAGGCCGGCAGGTTGGAGCCGAAGCCGTTGTTGCCCTTCGCGTCGAGCACGATGTTCGGCAGGGGCACATCCAGCTTCACGGCCACATAGCCCCAGCGATACGTCGTCGAGTTCTTCCCGGACTGCACCGTGTACTGGTAGTTGCCGAACTCCACGAACCGTGGATTCGTGCCGCGGACCAGATCGGTCGCCATGCGCGAGCGGCCGAGATGGAAGATCATCCCGGGGAGCGGCGGATCGTCCACGCGCGGCTCGTACGTCATGCCGTTGGCCTGGGCGAACCGGTGCAGGCGGTACCGCGCGGTGCGCGCGTTGCGGACGCCCATCCAGATGAGCACGCCCACCCCCGCGGCCACCAGCAGGAGGAGCACGAGGGGGATCGCCGCCGCGGCGGGGGAGCCGCTTCCCGCTGCCAGCGCCACCACCACGGAGGCGAGGATCGGAAGCATCACGACCCCGGCGATCGCGACGGCCACGACGGCGATGATCGACGACACCGCCATGCCGGTCGTCCGCCGGGACCGGAGCTCCGCCGTGAAGGCGCGGACGGCGGCCGGGTCGACCGGATCGGTGAGGGGACGCGCATCGAACGACGCCGATGCCTGCGGAGACGTCATCGGTTGACCTCGTCGGCGTCCCACGTGAGGTCGGCACCCGCGCGCAGAGCCTTCGCCTCCAGACGTTCGTCCGTGCAGATCGCACGGATGAGGTCGGGCGAGCCCGCCACGATCGTGGAGTCGTAGTCGATCTCCGAGACCATCACCCAGGCGCGATCGGCGGGCCACAGGATGTTCGGGCTCTGGGCGGCGGGCGGGAAGCCGCGTTCCTCGCCGACCCGGTCGCGCCACGGCACGCCGAGCACCCAGTCCGGATCCGCGAAGGCCCTGGCACCCCCGGAGAACAGCACGTAGTCGCGCCCGGGGAGCTGCAGCCGGGGCCCTTCGGAGATCTCGCGGGAGAGGATGCCGTCCTGCCAGGTGGGCTTCCGGAAGACGTTGTTGAAGGGGTCGTGCGTGCTGCGGTCGAGCATCGCCTGATGGTGCGGGTCTTCGCTGAACGTGAGGAAGACACGGGACGGCCCGTCTCCGAAGAAGCCGACCAGACCGCCGAATCCCTCCCAGAGCGCGACGACCCCGTCGTCCGGTGTCGCGGTGTGGGCGGCGAGGTGCCCGCCCAGGACCGTCACGAGGTCGCTGTCGAGCGCGCCCTCCATCGGCGCCGTGAACTCGCGGCCGTCCGGAGCGATGCGGGTCCGCCAGTCGGCGTCGACGGGAGTGCGCACGATCCGGTGCCACTGCGCCTCTGCGTGCATCGTCGTGCCGAAGGCGGCGGCGGTGTCCGCCCAGCTGACGCGCACGTCGGAACCCGCCGCCGTGGGACTCTCCCGCACCGTGGCGGGATGGAAGATCCGGGCGTACGCGGGGAAGCCGCGGGGGACGACCGCGTGCATGCTCCCCAGACCGTCGTCGAGGGTCTCCCGCAGCCACGCGCCGACGCCGGGGTCTGCGATCCACTCCATGCGACCACGGTACCGGCCGCGTCCGACGACGCGAGCCGCGGCCGTCGATCCCCCATAATCGAGGGGTGACTGCCACCGCCACCCTCCCCTCCCTCGACGGCCGACGCTTCCGCATGGTCTCGTCCACGACCTCCGCCGTCGACCCCGACGCCCCCAGCGTCTTCGAGTACTTCGAACGCGACGGCGCGATCTGGGGCGGCTACGAGGGTGACACGGTCACCTTCGGGAAGTTCGTCGGCACGCGCACCGGCGACACGATCTGGGTCTCGTTCGTCCATGTGCTCAAGGCCGACGGCACCGTGGTCACCGGGGATGGCGAGAGCGAGCTGGAGCTCACCGACGACGGCCGCATCCGTCTGGTGGAGCACTACGAGATGCACGGCCTCCCGCAGCTCAGTGTCGTCGAGGAGATCCCGGCCGCCTGACTCAGCGCGGCGGGAGCGCATCCCGCCCCGGCGAGGCGGGCGTCCATCGCGTCATCCCGAGCGGAACCTCCGTCTGCCGCTCCGGCAGGTCTCCGGGCAGCAGGTAGGGCCGCCGGATGACCTCGTCGAGCACGACGACGCTGACCACCGTCCGCACCTCGGGAAGCTGCGCGATGACTCCCGTCGAGAACTCGTGCACACCGCTCACGTCGACCGCGCGGATGAGCAGCATCGCGTCGTGCTCCCCGGTCGTGATCGCGCACCACTCCACGTCCGGCATCTCGATGATCCGCTCCCGGAACGAGGCCCAGGCCTGCGGCATCACGGTCACGAAGACGAGGGCTCCGATCGACAGCCCGGCCTTCGCCTGATCCACGCGTGCGCTGAATCCGGTGATGACGCCGTCGTGCACGAGCGACTCGACCCGCGTGTACGCGCTGGCCCGCGAGATGCCCACCTTCTCGGCCAGCGCGGCGATCGAGACGCGACCGTTATCGCGCAGCACATCGAGGATTCTGTACGCCGTCTCATCCAAAGGGGCGGCACTTCGTCCAGATTGCTTCGACGGATCCGCGTCCTTGCTGGACATATTGCTCCTCACATCCGAGGTTCTCGACAATGCGTGCCTGTGTGACGCGCACTTGCTGGACACATCGTCGCATATGATGCGAATCTGATCCCCGGTCGTCCACATCGGTGGCGACCGGACCCGAATGTACTCCTCGCCCTTGGAGGCCCTGATGTCGTCACGCCGTATCACGCCGGTCATCGCGCTCGGAGCCGTCGCGCTCCTGGCGCTCGCAGGTTGCTCGGGAGGGAACTCGGCGAACACCTCCGAGTCGTCCCAGGGCTCCGACTCCCTCGTCATCGACACCGCGTTCTCGATCGAGACGGCCGACCCGGGTCACACGTACGACCCGACCGGCAACATGATCGCGAAGGCGCTGTACGAGACCCTCGTCGACTTCGAGGGCTCCGACGTCTCCACTCCGGTCCCGGGCCTCGCGTCGTGGGAGCAGAACGACGAGGCGACCGAGTTCACGTTCACGCTCGAGGGCGACCGCGTGTTCTCCGACGGCTCGCCCGTCGAGGCGAAGGACGTCGTGTTCTCGCTGCAGCGCATCCAGGGGATGGAAGACGCCAAGCCGAACTTCCTGCTCGGCGGCCTCACGATCGAGGAGGTCGACGACAAGACCATCCGGTTCACCTCGGAGACCCCGCTGCTGCAGCTCCCCGCGATCCTCGCGAACCCGGCGCTCGGCATCGTCAACGCCGACGTCGTGATGGAGAACGGCGGAAGCACCGACGGCTCCGACAGCGCCCAGGGCTTCCTCGACGGCGAGTCCGCCGGATCCGGCCCGTTCGTGCTGGACACGCTCGACCTCAGCTCGCAGGTCGTGCTCACGCGCAACGACGAGTACAACGGCGACGAGGAGTCGGCCTACAGCCGCGTCGTCGTGCGCAACGTCTCGGAGAGCGCGACCCAGCTCGCCAACCTCAAGGGCGGCGACTCGATGGTCGCGATGGACCTCAACGGCGACCAGGTCGCCGGTCTCGGCGATGACATCAGCGTCGACTCGGTCCCGTCCGGCCAGACCATCTTCCTGCTGCTCAACCAGGGCGAGGCCGGCGGTGACCTCGCGAACGTGAAGATCGCGGAGGCCATCCGCTACGCGCTCGACTACGACGCGCTGCTCGAGCTCGCCGGCGCCGGTGCCGTCCAGGCGACCGGCGTCATCCCGCCCGGGTTCGAGGGCGCCCTCGACAGCGGCGTGAAGCAGGACCTCGACAAGGCGAAGGCCGCGCTGGAGGAGGCCGGGTACACCGGTCAGACCCTCAAGCTCCAGTTCCCGAACGACTACCCGGTCGGCGGCGTGGAGTTCACCCCGCTCGCGGAGCGCATCCAGGCGCAGCTCGAGGACGCCGGCATCGCCGTCGACCTGGCTCCGGCACCGTTCGCGACCGAGCTCGATGCGTACGTCAACGGCACCGAGGGCTTCGGCCTGTGGTTCTGGGGTCCGGACTACGCCGACTCGGCGAACTTCCTCCCCTTCGCCCCGGGTCTGAAGGTCGGCCTCCGCGCCGGCTGGGCGGCCGAGGCCAACCCGGAGATCGCGGGCATCGCCGCCGGTGCGGCCGCCGCGACCGACGCCGAGCAGCGCACCGAGGCCTTCACCGAGTTCGCCGAGGCCATGCAGGCCGAGGGCCCGTTCGTGCCGCTGATCGTCCCCGGTCGCAACATCTCCTCCGCCTCCAGCGTGTCCGGCGCCGTGTACAACTCCGTGTGGGAGATGGACATCGCCGAGATCCAGCCGGCCGGCTGAGCGGATCGCCATGACGACAGTGGCCGTGCAGAGGCAGGCGCAGCGGCGCCGCTCGCCTCTCGTCGGATACCTGCTGCGGCGGGCCGGGACCTCTCTGCTCCTGTTGGTGGGCGTGACGATCGTCACGTTCGCGCTCACCAACCTGGTGCCGGGAGACCCGGTCTCGGCCGCGCTCGGTGAGGGCGCGTCGCAGAACCCCGCGACGCGCGAGGCGTTCATCAAGGCGAACGGACTCGACCAGCCACTGTTCGTGCAGTACTTCATCTATATGGGGAACCTGCTCCGCGGGGACCTCGGCACGTCGCTGGTGACCGGACGCCCGGTCACCAGCGACCTCGCCACCGCCGTGCCCGCGACCATCGAGATCGCGATCGGCGCGATCATCGTCAGCCTCGCGGTCAGCATCGTGCTCGGCACCCTGGCCGCCTACCGCCGCGGCCTCGTCACCGACCAGGTCATCCGCGTCGTCACGCTCGTCGGGCTCAGCGTCCCGACCTTCTGGCTCGCTCTGGTCAGCTTCTACGTGTTCTTCCTGGAGCTGCGGATCGCCCCGGGTTCCGGACGCATCTCGCCGTCGATCACCCCGCCGCCGCGCGTGACCGGGCTCTACACGGTCGACTACCTGCTCAACGGCGACGCGGTGGGCTTCTTCGACGCCCTCGCGCACCTCGCGCTTCCGGTCATGGTGCTCTCGCTCGTGACCATCGGGCTGCTCACCCGCTTCATCCGCACGTCGGTGCTCGAGGTCCTCGGCAGCGACTACGTGCGCGCGGCCCGGGCCAAGGGCCTGCCGGCGATGCGCGTCATCATCGACTATGTGCTCCGGGGCGCCTCGCTGCCGATCCTCACCGTGGTGGGTGTCGCGTTCGGGGCCCTGCTCTCCGGAACCGTGCTCGTCGAGTCGGTGTTCGCCTGGCCGGGACTGGGAACGTACGCCTACAACTCCGCCGCCAACCTCGACCTGCCCGGCATCATGGGCGTCGGTCTCGTGGTCGGCGTCATCTACCTCCTCATCAACTTCATCGTGGACCTGCTCTACGGCGTGCTCGACCCGAGAGTGAGGATCGCATGAGCCGCATCGCCGCAGCGACCCCCGCCGGACGCTTCCGCTTCCGCTGGCCGCGTGCCTGGCGCACTCCGCTCGGCATCATCGGCACCGTCATCGCCGGTGCGTGGATCATCGTCGCCTTCACCGCGCAGTGGTGGGTGCCCTACCCGCCGAACGCGCAGGTGCTGCCGCGCCTGCAGCCGCCGGGCATCGACACGATCCTCGGTACCGACGGCAACGGCCGCGACATCTTCTCCCGGTTGATGACCGGCGCGACGGTGAGTCTGCCGCTCGCGCTCATGCTCGTGATCGCCGCCCTCATCATCGGTACCCTCGTCGGTGCGGTCGCCGGGTACTTCGGGCGCGCCGTCGACGAGACGCTCATGCGCATCACCGACCTCTTCATGGCCTTCCCGACCGTGATCCTCGCCATGGTGGTCGCGGCCTCGCTCGGCCCCTCGCTGTTCAACGCCGTCATCGCCGCGATCGTGGTCTCGTGGCCGCAGTACGCCCGCGTCACCCGCAGCATCGTGCTCGGTCTCCGCGGGCAGAACTATGTGATCGCCGGCCGCCTGCTCGGCCACTCGCCGCTGCGCACGCTCTTCGTCGACATCCTGCCGAACATCGCCGGCCCGGTCCTCGTGCTCGCGACGCTCGACATCGGCGCGGCGATCCTGCTCCTCTCAGGGCTCTCCTTCCTCGGTCTCGGTGCGCAGCCGCCGACGGCGGAGTGGGGGTCGATGATCTCCGGGGCGATGCAGAACTTCGACGCCTGGTGGCTCGGAGTCTTCCCCGGCCTCGCGATCCTCACCGTGGTGCTCGCGTTCAACTTCCTCGGCGACGCGATGCGCGACGTGCTCGACCCGACCGCCGAGATCACACACGAGAAGCAGGCGGAGCACACCGCCTCCGCGACGGGGGTGCCCGCATGACCGCGCAGAGCACGGCGACGCTGAGCATCCGCGACCTCACGATCGACATCGGCCGTCCGCTGGTGAAGGGCGTGTCCCTGGAGCTCGAACCCGGGCGCATCCACGGCCTCGCGGGGGAGTCGGGCTCCGGTAAGACGCTCACCTCCCTGGCGGTGCTCGGCCTCCTGCCGCGACAGGCGAAGACCGGCGGCTCGATCCTGCTCGCGGGGGAGGAGCTCGTCGGTCGCAACCGCCGGGGGCTCAACCGCGTCCGCGGGAAGCGCATCGCGATGGTCTTCCAGGACCCGTCGGCCTCGCTGCACCCGCAGCTGCCGGTCGGCCGTCAGCTCACCGATCACATGCGCGTGCACCTCGGACTCAAGGGCGCCGCTGCGCGCGAGCGGGCGGTCGAGCTGCTCCAGACCGTGCAGGTGCCGAACCCGGCCGAGGCCCTGAAGCGGTATCCCCATCAGTTCTCCGGCGGACAGCGGCAGCGCATCGCGATCGCGTGCGCCCTCGCGTGCGACCCGGAGGTGCTGCTCGCGGACGAGCCGACGACCGCCCTCGACGTGACGGTGCAGGCCGGCATCCTGAAGCTCCTGCGCGACCTCGCGACCGAGCGGAACCTCGCCGTGCTGCTCGTGACCCACGACCTGGGCGTGATGAGCGCGATCGCGGATACGGTCGCCATCATGAAGGACGGCCGCATCGTCGAGCTCGCCGATCGGGAGACGCTCTTCCGCGCTCCGCAGCACGAGTACACCCGCATGCTGCTCGCGGCCCTGCCGGGGTCGCGCATCGACGAGAGCCCCGAGGAGGCTGCGGATGAGTGAGGTCAGCGTCCTCGACGCCCGCGACGTGGTGGTGCGGTACCCGGGCACCCCGCCCGTGATCGCGGTGAACGGCGTCTCGCTGAGCGTGGCGGCGGGGGAGACGGTCGCCCTCGTGGGCGAGTCCGGCAGCGGCAAGTCGAGCCTGGCCCGCGCCGTCGTCGGGATCGAGAAGACCGCCGCCGGGACCGTGTCGTTCCGCGGCGCCCCCGTCGCGCCGCTGGGGATCCGTCGTCGTGACACGGCGCTCACCGGCATCCAGATGGTCTTCCAGGACCCGGCGACCTCGCTGAACCCGCGCCGGCGGATCGGCGACCAGATCTCCGACGGCATCGCGACCGCCCGTGCGCGCGGTGCCGCCGGCTCCACCGTGGAGGAGTGGCTGGAGCGGGTGGGACTGCCCGCCGAGGTGCGCACCCGCTTCCCGCATCAGTTCTCCGGCGGCCAGAAGCAGCGCATCGCGATCGCCCGGGCCCTCGCCGCGCGGCCCTCGCTGCTCGTGGCCGACGAGCCCATCTCCGCCCTCGACGCGTCCACCCAGACGAGTGTCGCGGGACTGATGCGCGATCTCGTGGCCGAGTCCGGCGCGGGGATGCTCTTCATCTCCCACGACCTCGCCGTCGTGCGCCGCATCGCCGACCGCACGTTCGTGATGTTCGGCGGGAGGGTGCTCGAGTCCGGGCCGACCGACGAGCTCTGGGCGGCGCCGCGGCACCCCTACACGCAGGCGCTGCTCGCCGCGATCCCGGAGCCCGACGGCACGGGGCGCATCCCTGAGGCGCCCTCCGCCGACGACCGCGCGGTCTGGGCCGAGGTTCCTCCCGTCGCCTACTGACGCCGAATACGGCGAAGGGCCGGAGCGTGCGCTCCGGCCCTTCCGTGTGTCTCGTCCGATCAGAGCGGCGCGACGATGTCCTGCTTCACGTCCCACTCGGTGATCTCGAGGGCGACGTCGACCGACTGTCCCTGGACGGTCGCGGAGCTGGTCGAGGCGAGGTTGACGTAGTCCTCGGTGACCTCGAACACGACCTCGACCGGCGTGCCCGCCTGCTCGACGGTGCCGCTGACGAGGTAGACCTTCTGGCCGAGGCGCTCGCCCGTGCCGGTCACGGTGAAGTCACCCGTGATGGCCTTCGCCGTCTCGGCGGGGTCCATCGCGGTGACGTCCTTCGCGGTGGTGCTGAGGCCGGCGATGATGGGGTCGCTCGACGACGGGTCGGCGGCCTGCCAGTCGCTCGACGGCGACTTCACCCAGACGTCGTCGCCGATCGCGACGATCGAGCCCATCGGCGAGAGCGACTCCAGCGCCTTCTCGGACGGGTTGAAGCGCGTGGTGGACTCCATGCCCATCACGACGGTCTTGGCGGCGTAGCCGGCGGTGTCGGTCATGGCCTCGGCGATGCAGGCGCCGAGCGCGGAGCCGTCGACGGTGGCACCGTCGGCGAGTTCGGGGCAGTCGCTGGACGGCGCTTCGGCCTCCTGCGATGCGGCACCGCTCGGCTTCGACTCGGCCGGCTTCTCCGAGGCTCCCGCCGAACATCCGGTGAGCATGACGGCGGCGGCCAGCACGACGCCGACCCCCCACTTGTTGACGCGCATGGCGCCCCCCTCCAGGTCCGTGCCGATGACCGTCACCAGGCACGCCCTCCAGCATGCCAAGGTCGGGCGGGAAGTGCGGGAGGCAGCTCCGAGGAAACTCCGCTACACTGTCGAGGTTGTCTGCCTTCCGGCGTCCGCTCGGTCGCCTGGGGCGGGCACGTGCACACACCCTCCTGCTCCCGGGAAAGTCCCGAGAGCCGTTCTAGTCCGAAGGAGGTGGGTAAGTGACGCACCAGTACGAACTCATGGTCATTCTGACCCCCGAGATCGACGAGCGCCAGGTCGCCCCGACGCTCGACAAGTTCCTGAAGGTCATCACCAACGATGGTGGCTCTATCGAGAACGTCGACATCTGGGGCAAGCGCCGTCTCGCCTACGAGATCCAGAAGAAGACCGAGGGCATCTACGCCGTCGTCAACTTCACCGCGACCAGCGCCGCCACGCAGGAGCTCGACCGTCAGCTCAAGCTGAACGAGCAGATCATGCGCACCAAGGTGCTCCGCGCCGAAGAGGCTCAGGCGATGATCGCTTCCGAGGCCAAGCGCTCCGAAGAGAAGGCTGCCCGCAAGGCCGCCAAGGCTGCGAAGGCCTAAGTCTCATGGCCGGCGAAACCGTCATCACCGTGGTGGGCAACCTCACCGCCGACCCCGAGCTGCGCTACACGCAGAACGGGCTGCCGGTGGCGAACTTCACCATCGCATCGACGCCTCGCAACTTCGACCGTGCCGCGAACGAGTGGAAGGACGGCGAAGCGCTGTTCCTCCGCGCCTCGGTGTGGCGTGAGTTCGCCGAGCACGTGGCGGGCTCGCTCACCAAGGGCATGCGCGTGATCGCGCAGGGTCGTCTGCGCCAGCGTTCCTACCAGGACCGTGAGGGCAACCAGCGCACCGCGATCGAGCTGGAGGTCGACGAGATCGGCCCCTCGCTGCGGTACGCGACCGCGCAGGTCACCCGTGCGGCCTCGGGCGGTGGCGGCGGGGGACAGTCCCGTCCCGCGCAGCAGCAGCAGGTGTCGGAGGAGCCGTGGTCCACGCCCGGCTCGTCGACCAGCGCCGATGCCTGGAGCACTCCGGGCAGCTTCGGCGACGACACCCCCTTCTGAAAACACTTCTTCACGGGTGGGTCCCTGAGCTTGTCGAAGGGCCGCACCCCGCTCATCACTAAGGAAAAGCAATGGCTGGAAAGTCGAGCGGCGACCGCCGCAAGCCGCGGAAGGGCGCGAAGAACGCCGCTCCCGCGAAGTCCATCCGGGTCGGCGTCATCGATTACAAGGATGTCGCCACCCTCCGCAAGTTCGTCTCGGAGCGCGGCAAGATCCGCGCCCGTCGCATCACCGGTGTGTCGGTGCAGGAGCAGCGTCTGATCGCCACCGCGATCAAGAACGCGCGCGAGATGGCGCTCCTGCCCTACGCTGGCGCCGGCCGGTAAGGGGTACTGAGATGGCAAAGCTGATTCTCACGAACGAGGTCGCCGGGCTGGGTAGCGCCGGTGACGTGGTCGAGGTCAAGAACGGGTACGCCCGCAACTACCTCATCCCCCAGGGCTTCGCTACGGCGTGGACCCGTGGTGGCGAAAAGCAGGTCGCGTCGATCCAGGCCGCGCGTCAGGCACGCGCGATCCACGACCGCGACGAGGCTGTGGCCCTGAAGAACACCCTCGAGGGCACCAAGGTGCGTCTCGCGGTGAAGGCCGGCAAGGAAGGCCGTCTGTTCGGCTCGGTGAAGACCGCCGACGTCGCAGAGGCCGTCACGGCTGCGGGCCTCGGCTCGATCGACAAGCGCAAGGTGCACATCCCCTCGCCCATCAAGGCGACTGGTGAGCACGAGGCGACCGTGCGTCTGCACGAGGACGTCACTGCCGTCATCACGCTGCAGGTCGTCGCCGCCAAGTAAGGCACCCGACGGGCGCACGCCTGTCGAACGGAACGCCCCCTGTCCTCCGGGACAGGGGGCGTTCTGCATCGGGACGAGGTGAGGATCAGGCGACATTTCTCATACGCCGACGCAACATGCTGTGCTGTTGGCTCGATTCCATGGTGACACCACCCCCCTTCCCGACATCCAGAGCGCCCTGGGGCGATGCCGCGAAGGGGCTGCTGATCGTCCTCGTGGTGTTCTGGCACGTCGTGCTGAAGACCTACCTGCAGGTCGACTGGCGGCTCGGCATCCCCCTCCCCGGAGCCTGGGGTCTCGCGAGCGACCTCATCTGGCCGTTCCTCATGCCGTTGTTCCTGTTCCTGTCCGGGTACTTCGCCTCCGCGGCGCTGGCCCGACCGTGGGCCGTCGTGTTCCGTCCCCGCGTCGTCCGCTTCCTCTACCTGTATCTGCTGTGGAGCCTCATCCACGCCGCCGCGATGCGGGCATTCCCGGACTTCCCGACGTTCGTGCCGCGGAGCGTCTCCGCGTTCGTGGAGGGGGTGACGATCAGCCCGCCGAACACCTGGTACCTCTACGCGCTCGCGCTGTACTTCGTCGTCGCGAAGGGCCTGCACCGACTGCCGCGCGGCGTCCTGCTGGTGGGTGCCGGCATGCTCTCGGTGGCGGTGGCCGCCGGACTGGTCGACGTGGTGAGCAACCGCGGATCGCTCCTCTACAACCTCTTCTTCTTCCTCGGAGGTGCATACCTCGCGCCGCGCATCCGTCGCTTCACCGCTCGACCGCGACCCGCACTCGCCGGGGCCCTGATCCTCGGGTACCTCGCCGCTTACGCCGTCATGCGCGTGACGGGCACGGAGACCGTTCCCGGGGTGTGGCCGACCGTGTCCGTCCTCGGGGTGGCGATGGGAATCGCGGTCGCCCCGATCCTCGCGGGCCTCCCTCTGGTCGGGCGGGGTCTGCAGGCGCTCGGCGTCCGCACCCTGCCGATCTACCTCCTGCACATGCCGCTGCTCGCGCTCGCCGACGCCGCGCTCGTGGGAGTGCTGTCCGACGCGGGGCAGGCGGTGCAGCTGATCGCGGCCCTCCTGCTCCCGATCGTGCTCACGGTGGGTCTCGTCGCCGCGTGCATCGGCCTCGATCGGCTCACCGCTCGCGACGGACTCGCCTGGCTGTGGGATCTGCCTCGTCGGCGGGCCGCGGTCGACGGCGCGCCACGCAGAGTCCCCTGGCGGACCCCGGTCGCGGTGCTGGCACTGCTGGGGGTCGGCCTCGCCGTCACCGCGGCAGCGGCGATCCCCGCTCGGCCTTCCGCGATCATCGACCGCGCCGCCACCAGCGAGGGAGAAGTCAGCATCGGCGCCGTGGGCGACATCCTGCTGTACGACGCGTCGCGCGGAATCCCGGCGGATCGCGGGCGATCGACCTTCGACGAGGTACGCCCCTGGTTCACCGAGGACCTCGTCACCGGCAATCTGGAGCAGGTGATCGCGGCGGACACCGGCGGCGACAAGTGCGGCGGGAGCGACCACTGCCTCGCGTTCCGCAGCGAGCCGGATGCCGCTGCGGCGCTGCGCGGCTTCGACGTGCTCAATCAGGCGAACAACCACAGTCACGACTTCGGCCGGAAGGGCGTCGACGAGACGAGGGCCGTTCTGCGCGCGGAGGGCATGGACGCCGTCGGGGACCGGAACGAGGTCGTCGTGACGAGGGTGGGGGAGACCACCGTGGCCCTGGTCGGCTTCGCGCCCTATGGGGGATTCAACCGGGTCACCGACCTGCGTCACGTCGGTCAGGTCGTGCGTGCGGCGGCGGAGCAGGCCGACCTCGTCGTCGTCCACGCGCACATGGGCGCCGAGGGACCGGAGGCCGACGCGGTCACCGGGGGGACCGAGCTCAGCTTCGGGGAGAACCGGGGAGATCCGCAGGCGTTCGCGCACGCGGCCGTCGACGCCGGGGCTGATCTGGTGGTCGGGCACGGCCCGCACGTCGTCCGGGGTGCGGAGTTCTACCGCGGCCGCCTCATCGCCTACAGCCTGGGCAACTTCGCGGGAGGGGGCGTCTTCGGGGCCGAGGAGGAGACCCGCTTCGGCGCCTACCTGTCGGTCCGTCTCCGTGCCGACGGAACGTTTCTCGGCGGACAGGTCCGCTCGATCCGCTTGGAGGCCGACGGCGGCGCCCCGGCGCCCGATTCGACCGGTCGGGCCGGCGCCCTGATGGACGAGCGCGGCCGGCGGGACTTCCCGGGCAGTGCTGTCGTCGTCGACGCCGACGGGTCGATCGCCCCGCCGTGAGGATAGGCTGCTGGCCATGACGGACGACGTTCGCAACGTGCACGAGGCCCTGTCCACCATCCACGAGCACTGGCAGCCGCACCGGCTGACGAGCGTCAACGACTACGACGTCAAGGTCGTGAAGCTGCAGGGGGAGTTCGTCTGGCACACGCATCCCGAGACCGACGAGCTGTTCTTCGTGGTGAGCGGACGCCTGACGATCCAGCTCCGCGACCGCGACGTCGTCCTGAACCCGAACGACGTGTTCGTGGTGCCCCGGGGCGTCGAGCACTGCCCGAAAGCCGAGGAAGAGGTGCAGGCGATCCTCTTCGAGCCGAAGGGCACGGTCAACACCGGAGACGCAGGCGGCGACATGACAGCGGAGCTCCAGGAGCTCGGCTAAGCCCCCGCATCGCGTCCCGTGCGTCCGCAGAACGGGCGCACGGATGCCCCGCGGTGGGGGGACCACGGGGCATCCGCCGTTTGCGCGGCGGTCACGCTCGGCAGAGGAAGCGCAGCGAGGGCTGCACCGCACGTGCGGACGCTGCCGCGCACCGGCGGGGGCGAGTCTCCTCCCCCGAGGACATCGCCGCCGCCGGGGCTCAGCGCCTACGCCGTGCGACGGCGCAGCAGGCCCGCACCTCCCAGCAGCAGGAGAGCGGCGAGGGCCCACAGCCACGCGGCCGAGGCGCCACCGGTCATCGCGAGGCCGGTGGCCTCACCCGTCGCGGCGGCACCCGCAGCCCAGGGCATGCTGGTCATGCCGGCTCCGGTGCTCGGCGTCGTTCCCGGGTTCACTCCGGGGTCGGTGCCGGGGTTGGTGCCGGGGTCCGTGCCGGGGTTGGTGCCGGGGTCGGTGCCGGGGTCGGTGCCCGGGTCCGTTCCGGGATCAGTGCCCGGATCCGTGCCCGGGTCCGTTCCGGGGTTCGTGCCGGGATCGGTCACCGTGCTTTCGCCGACGACGGAGATCGCGTTCCCGCCGATCGTGATGGGAAGCGTCACGGGGAGCTCCAGCTGAGTCCCGCCGAGGATGCTGTCGTCGCCGCCGGTGGTGCTGCCGCCGGCCGCGGGTGCGGTCGGGGACGTGCCGCCGGTGGTGCCGGTGACGGTGGCGTCGTCGGTGACGGAGATGGCGTTGCCGGTGACGCCGATGGGGGCGGTCACGGGTGCGACCACCTGGGTGCCGCCGAGGGTGCTGTCGTCGCCGCCGGTGGTGCTGCCTCCGGTCGCGGGTGCGGTCGGGGACGTGGTGCCGCCGGTGGTGCCGGTGACGGTGGCGTCGTCGGTGACCGAGATGGCGTTGCCGTCGACGGTGACCGGGGCCGTCACCGGGGCGACGACCTGGGTGCCGCTCGCGGTGCCGTCCTCGCCCGAGGTGCTTGACCCGGTCGCGGGTGCGGTCGGGGCCGCGGTGCCGCCGGAGGTGCCGGAGGCCTCGCTGTCGCCGAGGATCGAGATGGCGTTGCCGCCGACGGTGACCGGGGCCGTCACCGGGGCGACGACCTGGGTGCCGCTCGCGGTGCCGTCCTCGCCCGAGGTGCTCGACCCGGTCGCGGGTGCGGTCGGGGTCGCAGTGCCGCCGGTGGTGCCGGAGGCCTCGCTGTCGCCGAGGACCGAGATGGCGTTGCCGCCGACGGTGACAGGAGCCGTCACGGGTGCCACGGCCTGCGTGCCTCCGAAAATGCTGTCCCCACCGCCGGTGGTGCTCCCGCCGGCCGCGGGTGCGGTCGGGGCCGTGGTGCCGCCGGTGGTGCCGGTGGCCTCGCTGTCGCCGAGGACCGAGATGGCGTTGCCGCCCACCGTGACCGGGGCCGTCACCGGGGCGACGACCTGCGTGCCACTCGCGGTGCCGTCCTCGCCCGAGGTGCTCGACCCGGTCGCCGGGGCAGGCGCCGGTGCTGCGGCGCTCTCCCCCTCGGCGGCCGACTCGGAGTCACCGAGCAGCGAGATGGCGTTGTCGGACACGGTCACCGGGGCGTTGACCGCCACGAGAGCCTGGGTGCCCGAGAGCACACCATCCAGGCCGTCCGTGTCGAGGGAAAGCACCCCGGCCGCGTCAGGGGCCTGGGGAGCCGCGCTCTGGGGAGGAGCGGCGGCCGGGGTGCTGGTCGTGGAGTCTTCGGTGAGACTGATGGCGTTGTCCGTCACCGTGACGGGAAGGTTCACGGTCACCACGGCTTGGGTGCCGGATGCCGTGCCCTCCTCGCCGCTCGTCTGCGGAGCGGGGGCGGGAGCGGGAGCCGGTGCCGGAGCAGGGGCCGGGGCAGGCGCCGTGGATGCCGCATCGCCGAGCACGGAGATCGCGTTGTCGACGACCGTGATCGGGGCGGTGATGGGCGCTACGGCCTGGGTGCCGGAGAGCAAGCCGTCGTCTCCGGATGTCTCGGCCGCATTGGCGGCCGTCGCGCCGAGCAGGGTGATCCCGCCGGCGATGAGCGTGCCCCAGAGGACGCGCTTCGCGTAGGTACGCATGATGGTTCTCCTGACGTGACTGGTCTGTCTGATGGGATGCACGCGAGGAAGTGCGCGCGCAGCACGGCATCTGTCATCCGGGTGGGATGACGCGACAGTCCGTCAGTCGGGAGAGACGTCGGTGTCGGCGACGGGGGCGCCCGGAAGGACGTCGTCCCGTGCGCCGGCTGCCCGCTCCCCAGCACGGAGCGGGGTCGCCCCGATCTCGCTGAGGCGAGCGGGGGCGCTGGTGGAACCTCCGGCCGAGGTGGCGGAGGAAGAGGCGGGGGCGGCCGGAGCGGCCGGAGGAGCACCGAGCGGCACCGGAGCAGCGTCACCGGCGCCGGCGTCCGAGGAGTGGGGCGCGGAGACCGGGCCTGCAAAGGAAGCCACGGTACGGAGCGCAGAGTGCTGGCCCGTGCTCGGGGAGGCCGACGGTGCGGGCGCAGGCTCGGGAAGCGCGGCGATCCCGTCGCGCGCTGTGGTCACACCCGCGGGGACGGAGCCCTCCGGGGTCTGCGGTGCGGCCGGCTCGTGTGGCGTGAGCACCTCGACGACCGGCGGAACGGTCTCCTCGACGACGCCGCCGATCAGGCCGGTCGTGCCATCGACGACGCCGACGACGTTCTCGACCAGGTCGATGGCGCCGGAGTCGACGACGATGCCGCCGACCAGCGGAAGGCCGCCGACGAGGTCGAGCACGGGCGCCGTGATCTGCGAGACCGGTGCAGAGCCGAGCACGTCGGTCACGGGCTCGGCGACCGTCTCGGTGGTCTCGGCCACCGCCTCGAGCACCGGGGCCGCGGTGTCTCCGACGACCGGGACCTGCGTCACCGTCTCGGTCACCGTCTCGACGACGGCGGGAGCGGCCTCCTGCACGGGAGCGACGGTGTGGGTCACGACCGGAGCCACGACCTCGTGCACCACGGGCGCGACGACCTCCTGGACCACCGGAGTCGCCACCTGGTTCACCACCGGAGCCACGACGTCGTTCACGACCGGCTTCGTCACGGCGGTGACGGTCTCGGATACGACCGAGGTGAGGCTGTCGAGCGGACCCTTCGGCTGCTCGTCCGCGTGCGCGGAGCCGCCGCCGGTGAGGACGGTCAGGGCTGCCCAGGCGAGCGCGCCGATTCCACCCCAGAGGACGGCGTGGGGTACGCCGCGTCGGGTGGTCCGAGCGTCCACGTCGTCCTCCCCCTCCGAAGGTCCACGGGTGTGTCGATGGGAGGCAGAATACTCGCGCACCCCCTGTCTGTCCAGGGGCGTTTACATCCGATTCTTCTCGTGTCAGATCGTGACGCGCCCGGCGGATTTCCGGCTTGACTTTCCCCAGGTTCTACACATGCCCCCTCCGGAGGGGAAACCTTCAACGCGCAATTTAAACTCGTTTTCATCCACAGGGTGGGGAAACGATGAAACCCCGGTCAGGGCAATAAAAAAAGTTCGGCGTTCACACCGTCCACCGGGTTATCCACACCTGTTCTGCACAGACACTCCGAGATTGTCCGCACGCTGTCCACATGGTTATCCACAGGCCGTGTTGCACCGTGTGGAGACCGCTCATAGCGTGGTCGAGCGACCGAATGTCGGGGGCACCTGCTTGTCTGGGGATGGCCGCCGCGCGGCCGCGGTCCCCCGCACCGGCATCCGCGGATGCGCGCGCGGGGCCCGCCTCAGAATCGTCGCATCGAAGGGAACACAGTGTCGATCGCCGACATCTCCGAGGAGCGCCTGGGAGGGCAGCGTCCGCCCGAGCGCACCCCTCCGCACGACCTCCTCGCCGAGCAGAGCGCCCTGGGCGGCATGCTCCTGTCGAAGGACGCGGTCGCCGACGTGATCGAGACGCTCAAGGGCGCCGACTTCTACATCCCCAAGCACGAACTCATCTTCGAGGCGATCCTCTCGCTCTACTCCCACGGTGAACCGACCGACGTCGTCGCGGTCACCGACGAGCTGATCAAGACCGGTGAGCTGAACAAGGCCGGCGGCGCCGACTACCTGCACACGCTCACGTCGATCGTCCCGACCGCGGCCAACGCCGGCTACTACGCCGGCATCGTCTCCGAGCGCGCGATCCTCCGCCGCCTCGTCGACGCCGGGACGCGCATCGTCCAGCTCGGCTACGACGGCCAGGGCGACGCGACCGACATCGTCAACAACGCGCAGGCCGAGATCTATTCGGTGACCGGCTCGGAGACGGCCGAGGACTACGTGCCGCTCACGGTCGCGGTCGACGCCGCGGTCGAGGAGATCGAGGCGGCCAACGGCCGCGACGGTTCCATGACCGGCATCCCCACCGGCTTCCGCGAGCTCGACGAGCTCACCAACGGCCTGCACGGCGGGCAGATGATCGTCGTCGCCGCGCGACCCGCGATGGGAAAGTCCACGCTCGCCCTCGACTTCGCCCGTGCGGCCTCGATCGGGCACGACTTCCCCTCGATCTTCTTCTCCCTCGAGATGGGCAAGAGCGAGATCGCGATGCGTCTGCTCAGCGCCGAGGGGGCGATCCCGCTGCAGAACATGCGCAAGGGAACGCTCGACCCGCGGGACTGGACGACGGTCGCCGCCACCCGCGGCCGCATCAACGACGCCCCGCTCTACATCGACGACAGCCCGAACATGACGCTCGTCGAGATCCGGGCGAAGTGCCGACGGCTGAAGCAGCGTGCCGGTCTGCGCATGGTCATCATCGACTACCTCCAGCTCATGACGTCGGGTAAGCGCGTCGAGTCCCGTCAGCAGGAGGTCTCGGAGTTCTCTCGAAGCCTCAAGCTCATCGCCAAGGAGCTGCAGGTCCCGGTCATCGCACTGTCGCAGCTGAACCGTGGTCCCGAGCAGCGCCAGGACAAGAAGCCCGCGATCAGCGACCTGCGAGAGTCCGGATCGATCGAGCAGGACGCCGACATGGTCATCCTGCTGCACCGCGACTCGGTCTACGACAAGGACGTCCGTCCCGGCGAGGCCGACCTCATCGTGGCCAAGCACCGTAACGGTCCGACCGCGACCATCACCGTCGCCTTCCAGGGGCACTACTCCCGGTTCGCCGACATGGCGCCGGGCGGCGACTTCAACTGAGCTGTGGCGTCAGCTTCCTGCGTCGGACGCCGACTCCTCGCGGAGGCTGAGCCGGACGTGGCAGGAGTGCGCGCTCGTGAACGGGATCACGCGTTCGATCTCCACGGGTCCGCCCGCTCTCGCCAGCACCGACTTCATGAGCTCCTCGTGCACCCGGCAGACCACGGTCTGGTCATCGGTCAGCAGCGTGTGGAAGCGGCAGGGGGAGAGGTCGACGGTCATCGCCTTCTCGTCGATGTCGGGCTGCAGGCCCACGTCGTCGAGGTGGTGGAACAGTGCGTCGAGCTGATGCGTCGCGGCCTCGGGCAGGCCTGATCGCGTCGCCGGGAGCACCGCGCGCATGAGGTCGCCGTGGCGGATCGCCTCCTGGACCCGCCGTTCCTCGATCTCATTCGGCTCACTCGGCAGCACGGGGGAGAAGCGGAGGCGCGGTCTTCCTCGGCGGCCCGTGTGCTCCACCTCGGACCGGGCGAGACCCTCACCCTCGAGCACGCGGAGGTGGTCGCGCAGGGTGTTCACGTGGAGGCCCATGCGGAGGGAGAGCTCGGCGAGGCCGATTCCCGGAGTGTCCATCAAGGCGGCGAGAACCCGCAGCCGGCTGCTCTGCATGAGTCCGCGGTAGGCGTCGGTAGGACGTGGCATGTTACCCATTATCCCCTGAGCGCAGAGCGAGGGGCCGATTTCCACGGTCACCCGCCGCCGGGGGTGCGGACCGCCCGGTTAGCCTGAGGCCATGACGGGTGGACGCACGGTGACGGCACTTCGCCTGCTGCTGCCCGCTTTCCTGCTCGGGGCGATCATCGCGATCTCGTTCCTGGAGGCACCGCTGAAGTTCCTGGCTCCCGGAATCACGATCCCGCTGGGTCTCGGCATCGGTCGCCTCGTGTTCATCGCCCTCAACGTCCTCGCGGGAGCGGTGCTCCTCGTGTTGACGGCGGTCAGCGTCCGTGCCCGTGCCGGGCGCTCCTCGGCTCTGCTGCTCGGCGGGCTGTGGCTGGTGTTCCTCGTCGAGGTCATCGTCATCCGCCCGATCCTCAATCGGCGCAGCGACCTCGTCATCGCAGGGCAGGAGGCTCCGGGAACCGACGGCGCGCACTACGCCTACATCGTCGCGGACGTGACGATGGTGGTGCTGCTCGTGGCGTTCCTCGTGGTCACGGTGCGCGCGGTGCTGCCGCCGCGCGCGTCCTCACCGACGACCGGCGTCTAGGACGCGTCGGACGCAGCGGATTCCAGCAGTCGGCGCGCGCTGTCCCGAGCGGTCGCGAACGGCTCCGCGAACGTCCCCATGCCGACGGTGACGATCGCGCCTTCATAGAGCAGCATGAGCGTCTCGGCGAGCCGGTCCGGGTGGTGGAGCCCGGCCTCACCGCAGAGCTCAGCGAAGACCGCGAGCAGCCACTCCTTCTCGCGACGAGCCTCGGCGAGCACCAGCGGGGCGTCCCCGGGGCCGTCGATCTCGGCGCGCGCGTTGATGGCGCTGCATCCCTTGGTGCTGTGGTCCGGCGCCCAGGAGATGGCGGCATCGAAGATCGCGAGCACGCGGGCGTGCCCCGGATCCGGGACCCGTGCGAGGTGAGCGGCGACGTGATCCCGCCAGCGGGCGTCCCGGTGCTGCAGGTAGGACACGACGAGCGCTTCCTTCGATCCGAAGCGGTCATACAGGGTCTTCTTCGTCACCCCGGCCGCAGCGGCGATGGTGTCGACCCCGACGGCGTGGATGCCGCGCTCGTAGAAGAGGTCGGAGGCGGCATCGAGCACGCGGCGCGCCCCGGGGGTCAGCGGCGGGAGCTCCGGCACGGCGGTCGACATGCGATGAGTATACCAACCTGTATAGTGACGGGATGAGTAAACAGATCGGTATACTCTCCCGGGTCGTGACCGCGGGTGCAGCGGTGGCCTTCGTCCTCACGTGGAGCTCGGGATTCCTCATCCCTGCGGTCGCCACCGCGGACGTCGACCCGCTGACGCTCCTGGTCTGGCGGTTCACGCCGCTCGCCGTCCTGCTCGTGACCCTTGTCGCGGTGTCCGGAGCGGCGAAGGGGATGACCGCGCGGGAGCTCGGTGTCCAAGCGGTCATCGGAGCGCTCGCCCAATTCGGGTACTGCGCTGCGGTGTACGCAGCCGTCGCCGCAGGGATCGCCACCGGCACCGTCGCGCTGATCGACGCGGTCCAGCCGCTGCTCGTCGCCGTGCTGGTCGGGCCGGTGCTGGGCCTCCGTGTGCGCGGCGCCCAGGTGGCGGGACTGGTGATCGGGGCGGTGGGGGTGCTGCTCGTGGTGCAGTCCCAGTTCGGCGCGGGCTCCGCGCCGCTCGTCGCGTATCTGCTTCCG
Organism: Microbacterium paraoxydans; assembly: GCF_019056515.1. Taxonomy (NCBI): domain Bacteria; kingdom Bacillati; phylum Actinomycetota; class Actinomycetes; order Micrococcales; family Microbacteriaceae; genus Microbacterium; species Microbacterium paraoxydans. Next base: position 3,340,157 of record NZ_CP064873.1, on the reverse strand, counting down.
GCGGCGGCGATGGTCTGCCTCGTGATCGGCACCCTGGTGCAGCGGCGGACGGCCGTGCGTACGGGGGTGCTGCTGACCCTGACCATCCACGTGAGCGTGACCGCCGTGCTGCTCCTCGTCATCGCCGCGCTCGCCGGGGCACTCGTTCCGCCGGCGCGACCGTCGTTCTGGATCGCCGTGGTCCTGACCGCCGTCTTCCCCACGCTCGGCGCCTATGGCCTCTACTGGTGGCTACTGCGCCGGGTCGGCATCACCGCACTGCAGGCGCTGCTCTTCCTCGTCGCCCCGGCGACCGCGATCGGCGGGGCGCTGCTGCTCGGCGAACCCCTCACGGCGATCACGCTCGGCGGGTTCGTGCTGTGCGGCGCCGGGGTGACCGCGGTGCTCGTGAGCGAGGCGCGGAACCGGGGCGCGGAGGTGGAGGGAGGCTCCGCGATGCCGGGTCAGGGCCGGACGCGGACCGCCCGGCCCTCGAAGGTCACCACATCGCCGTCGCGGAGCTGACGCCCGCGGCGCCGGTCCACCTCGCCGTTCACGGTGACGTAGCCGTCGATGATGACCTCTTTCGCGTCGCCGCCCGAGTCCAGCAGTCCCGCGAACTTGAGGAACTGGCCGAGGCGGATGACCTCGCCGCCGATGGAGACCTCGTCGATCGGATCGGAGTTCGTCATCCTTGCATGCTAGCCGTCAGGGCCGCGGTCACTCGTCGACGTCGGTGCCGACGACCGCGAACGAGGCGTCGAAGGAGATGTCGATCGAGCGGTTGTCCGTCGTGAGGACGGAGGCGTCGTAGGGGCTCACGTCGTCGGATTCCACATCGAGGTCGGTGATCATCCCCTCGGCCACGGCGAGGGCGGCGTCGACGAGAGTGCGGATGGTCTCCTCGTCCAGCGTGAGAGTCGGTCCCTTGTCGTCGTCGTCTGCGGCGTCGGTCGACACCACGGTCGCGGTGAGGTCGTCGTCCACGCGCACCTCGGTCTCGTCCCCGGCGGACGTGGTCAGCTGCACTTCCCACGTTCCGTCGCGCTTCGCGTCGATCGAGGTGACCTCGCCCTCGGCGGCGTCCTGGGCGGCGGCGGCGATCGCGAGGAGCTCGTCGACGTCGTCGGTGCCGATGCCGGTGACAGGGCCGCGGTCGCCCCGGTCTCCGCTCGGGCGGGCATCCTCGTCGCCGCGGTGGTCACCGCGCGGGCCGTGGTCGCCCTCGTGTCGGGGGCCCTCCATGGCGGGGCGGTCGTCGTCGTCGCCGAACTCGTCGCCGATCGCGGCACCCACCGCGACGCCTCCGCCGGCGAGCAGCACCGCGGCCGCGATCCCGCCGCCGATCAGGAGCGCGCGCTTGCGTCCGGGCGTGGCGGGGGTTGCGGCGGCGGCCGGTGCCTCCGGGGCGGCGTTCGGGGCAGCGGCAGGGCCGGAGGCGGGGCCGGGGGTCGGTGCGACCGGGACCGTCGGGGCGTCGGCGGTGGTGCCGGGGCCGGCGGGGGTGTCCTGTCCGGCGTGCTCGTCCTGGCCCGCATTCGGGACGGCGGGAGCCGCGTTCTGACCTGCGGTGTCGTTCTCGTCCGGCGTGGGGTTCTGGTCGGGAGCAGGAGTCTTGTCGTTCATGTCTCGATGGTCTCCCGACGCCGCTGAAGCCACCCTGAAGCCTCCTGAAGCCCCGTTCAGGAACCGATATCTCGGGCCCGACTTCGGAGCTCGGGAACGACACGCCGCCGCGCGGCGGCCATGACCGGGGTGTCGTCGGGGATCTCCGAAACTGTGCCCGGGCGGTCGGTCAGGAGAGAGGGCCGGCGAGGGGGAGGGTGACGGTGAAGCGGGCGCCGCCCCACCGGGAGGTGTCCACCGTGATCGCGCCGTGGGCGGCGGTGGCGATGCCGTGCGCGATCGCGAGACCGAGCCCGCTGCCTCCCACGTCGCGACTGCGGGCCTCGTCGAGCCGGACGAAGCGTTCGAAGATGCGGTCCCGCTCCTCCGGCGGGATGCCGGCCCCGTCGTCTTCGACCGTGAGGACGACGTGCTCCGCCTGCGGCTCCACCCCGATCGCCACGCGGCCGTTGCTGTGCCGCGCGGCGTTGTCGGCGAGGTTCCGCAGCAGCTGGCCGAGCAGCCGGGGGTCGCCGACGGTGCGGGCCGCACGGATTCCGGAGCCGTCGACGTCGAGCCCGGTGGCTCGCAGCCGACGCACCTCCGCGAGGGCCAGGTCGTCCAGGTCCACCGGTTCGGTGCTCCCGGTGACACCCTCGTCGAGGCGGGCGAGGAGCAGCAGCGACTCCACGATGCCCTGCAGCCGCAGCCCCTCCTCGGACACCACCTCCGCGAGCTCGTCGATGCTCGTCACCTCCGGGTGCGCCTGGGCGAGCTCGGCGTGCTGACGGATCGTCGCCAGGGGCGAGCGGAGCTCGTGCGAGGCATCGGACACGAAGCGGCGCTGCGCGGTCGCCGCCGCGTCGAGCCGGTCGAGCATCCCGTTCATCGTCACGGCGAGGGAGTGGATCTCGTCCGCGGTGTCGGGAACGGGCACCCGGTGATCGAGGCGCTCGGCGGTGATGCCCTCGACCTCCTGGCGGATGCGGGTGACCGGGCGCAGCGCGCGCCCCGTGACGAGCCAGGTCGTGACGGCCACGAGCAGCAGCAGCGCGGGGACGGCGATCACGAGCAGCGTCGCCACCGTCGACAGGGTCTCCGCATCCTCGTCCATCGGCACCGCGAGGACGAGGGTCTGGTCGCCCTCGACGTCTTCCGACACCACGACCATCGGCTCGCCGTCGATCCGGACGACTTGCGGATCGTCGTCCACGGGCAGCGGGGTGGCGCCGAGCGCATCGGCGGCCTCCTCGCTCGCCGCGCGCACCGCTCCGTCCCGCCCGAGCAGCTGCACGAGGTCATCGTCGAGCTGGTCGGGTCCGCGTCGGCCCGGACCGTCGAATCGGCTGACGAGCTCCTCCAGCCGCTGTTCCGCCGCGCGTTCGGTGCTGCCGTGGATGCTCGCGCTCAGCACCCCGTAGAAGGAGAAGGCTCCGAGGAGCAGCGCGACCGCGACGACGAGGGTGGCGCCCAGGGTCGTCCGACCGCGGACCGACCGCCAGAGCCGCCTAGCCACCGTTGGCCGCCAGCCGGTAGCCTGCACCGCGGATGGTCTCGATCGCCTCGCGCCCGAACGGCTTGTCGACCTTGCGGCGGAGGTGGCCGATGTACACCTCGACGATGTTCGGGTCGCCGTCGAAGTCGTCGTCCCAGACGCCGGCCAGGAGGTCGCGCTTCGACAGCACCTGCCCGCGGTGGCGCATCAGATGCTCGAGCACCGCGAACTCGCGGGCCGTGAGGGAGATCGGGGTCTCGCCACGCCACACGTGGTGTCCGGCGGGGTCCAGCCGCAGGTCGCCGGCCTCCAGGATCGTCGGTCGTGCCACGGCACCGCGGCGCACGAGAGCCCGGAGCCGCGCCACGAGGATCGCAAACGAGAAGGGCTTGGTGACGTAGTCGTCGGCGCCGCTCTCCAGCGCCTCCACCTGATCCCACTCGCCGTCCTTGGCGGTGAGCATCAGCACGGGAGTCCAGTTCTCCTCGGCGCGCAGGGCCTCGCACACCTTCCACCCGCTCATGCCGGGCATCATCAGGTCGAGCACGATGGCGTCGTACCGGGTCTCGCGGGCCCGCCAGAGGCCGTCGATGCCGTTGTGGGCGACGTCGACCGCGAAGCCCTCCGCCTCGAGTCCGCGGCGCACGCCCTCGGCCAGACGCACCTCGTCGTCCACCACCAGGATCCGCATCCCTCCAGTGTGGTGGCTCGTCGCTGAATCGGGGCTGAAGCCGTCGGCCGCTTTCGAATCGCGCACCTGGTTCCATTCCGGGCTCAGATGCAGCAAGTTGCGCGATTCGAAGAGCGACTTACGACGAGAAGTGCGCCTGGATCTCGCGGATCACCTCGCCGAGGGGGCCGGAGGAGAGGAGTCCGGGGCCGAGGGGGCCGGCGGGGTCGGTGCCCAGGGCGGGAGGGTGCGCAGGGCTGCAGCGGCCTCCGGGGAGAGGTGCGCGAGTTGCCAGCGCACCTCGGCGGCACGGGAGTCCGGATCATCCGGGCGTGCCAGCTCGACAGCTCGCGCGGCGTAGGCGGCTGCCCCGAGAGCATGCGCTCCCATGTGCGCGACCCCGGCGGCCTGCGCCGCGGAGCGGGCGGCCGCGGTGCCGGCAGGGGTCACGGCGCTGCGGGCGGCCCTGCCCGCGACGAAGCGGCGACGGATCTCGCCTGCAGCTGTGAGCTCGCCCCGCGCGAAGGCGCGCGTCCTGGCGATGGCATCGCGCGCACGGTCGTCGTCCGGGGCCTCGCTCTCGAACAGCGGCAGCACGCGCTCGGCGCAGTCGGCCGCCCACACCGCGACGATCCGGCGGTCGGCCTCGGTCATGCCCTGAGGAGTCGACATGGGACTCACCTCGCCCGTCGTCCGGTGCGCGCACGTGCCGCCTCGTGTGCCTCCCGGAGAAGGGCGAGCACGGTACCCGCCGTCGCCTCGGCGGGATCGATCACGCACACCCAGCCGGCGTCGCCGTACAGGGGGTGGGGGCGGAAGACGTCGACCGCCGTCGGGTCGGTGTCGCCGCCCGTGAGAGCCCCCGCCGCGACGATCGACTCCGCGCGCTCGCGTCCGACGTGGATGTTCACCCGGAAGCGCCCGGGAGCATCCAGCGCGGAGGACGTGTCGTCGGGATAGTCCTTCGTGATGATCGTCCCGTACGGCTGCGTGCGCTCCGGCATCCGGCCGTCGGGCGCGTGGTAGAAGTACGCGTCTCCCCATGACAGTTCGGGGAAGTCGCTACCTGCCTCCGGGGCCACGACGAGCACGCCGTCGAACGAGCGGACCTCTTCGATGATCTCCTGCATATCCATCCTTCAATGCTGTGGCTGATGTGCTTATGTGGACGCAAGGCCCGGAAAGACGAGGAAGCACGTGCAGAACCCTCAAGAGCAGGTGATGACGACGGCGGCGCTCGGACGGCTGGTCGACTACTCGACCCAGCAGGTGCGCGACCTCGAGCGCCTCGGTGTCCTCCCCGCCGCAGAGCGCGGTGCGAACGGGTACCGGCGGTATCGGATGCCGCATGCCCTGGCGCTGCGCGCCTACCGCGCGTTGGCGACGGCACTCGGTCCGGTACCCGCGCGTCGACTGATGCCCGCTCTCATCGGCGGATCGGTCGAGCAGGCGGCGGAGCGGATCGACACCCTGCACGCGGATCTCGCCCTCGAACGCTCACGGGTGCGCGCGGCCCTGCGGGGACTCGAGGACGCGGTGGCGGAGGCCGACGATCCGTTCGTCGAGGACGATGCGATGGCCATCGGCGAACTCGCCCAGGCGCTCGGTGTCCGGTCCTCCGCGCTGCGGCACTGGGAGCGAGAAGGGCTCGTGCGCCCCCGTCGTCGTGCGGGATCGGTGCGCTCCTATGACTCCCTCGCGATCACCGAGGCGCGGATCGCCGCCGCTCTGCGCTCGGGCGGCTACGGCATCCCCGCCGTTTCGCGCATCATCGACGAGGTGCGCGCGCATGGTGACACCGAAGACGTGCAGCGCATCCTCGCGGAGCGTCTGGCCGACCTCACGCGCCGCAGCATCGCGCTTCTCGCGGCGGCAGGTCACCTGCACGCCCTGCTGACGGAACGCCTCGCGGAGGAGGCGGGTTCGTCGCTCACGCCCGCGCCGGGATCTGCGCCAGCACATCCTGGATCAGCGGATTCTCGTCGAGCGGGTCGGTGATGACCGCGGCGACCGCGTCGAACGGCAACACCGGGTAGCGCGAAGCGGCGCCGATCTTCTCGTCGCTGGCCAGCACGACGGTCGCGGCGCATCGGGAGGCGATCGCCCGCTTGGTGACGGCATCGTCGAGCTCGCCCGTCGTGAGACCGTGTCGGGGGTCGACGCCCGTGACGCCGACGAAGAACACGTCGGCGGCGAGGTGCTGGATCGCCTCCATCGCGAGTCCCCCTCCGGCGACGAGGGAGTGCCGGGCGAGCTCGCCGCCGATCATGATCACGCGCGCATCCGAGTGCTCGGCGACGGCCAGGGCGACGGCAGGACTCGGGGTGATGACCGTGATGTCGGTGCCGGAGGGAAGCAGTCGCGCCATTGCGAGCGTGGTGGTTCCGGCATCCAGCACGATCGTCGATCCGGGGAGGATGGTCGTGACCGCCTGGCGGGCGACCCGCTCCTTGCTCTCGGTCGCCAGATCGTGGCGCTCCCGCACCGGGCGATCGGCCGCGGCGATGGGCAGCGCGCCGCCGTACACGCGCTGGAGCCTGCCCTCCTCGGCGAGCTCGCGGAGGTCGCGGCGGATGGCGTCCTCCGAGACTCCGAGTTCATCGGCCGCAGCCTTCGCCACGACCCGTCCCTCGCGGGCGAGCGCGGCGAGCAGGTGGTCCTTGCGCTGAGCAGCGAGCATACGATTCCTCACGAAGTTGCACGTTTATGCACGATTCAGATTACAGTCGTCTCCATGATGAAGCCACTCCTGATCCTGATCGCGGGTCCCTACCGTTCCGGCACCGACGGCGACCCCGCCCTGATCGCTCGGAATCTGGCGCGCCTGGAGGAGGCGTCCGGTCCGATCTTCCGCCTCGGCCACGTGCCGATGATCGGGGAGTGGGTCGCGCTCCCGGTCCTCCGCACCCTCGAGCCCGCCGACTCCGGCGAGGGCGACGTCATGTACGAGACCGCCCGCCGACTGCTCCTGCACTGCGACGCGGTGCTCCGGCTGCCGGGGGAATCGTCGGGCGCGGACAAGGACGTCGCCATCGCCCACGAGCTCGGGCTGCCCGTCTACCGATCGCTCGACGAGATTCCCGCAGCGTCGACTCCGTAGGCTGGAGGCATGACCAAGAACATCTGGACCGTCCTCGGCGTCATCCTCGCCGTCGTGATCGCGTGGTGGATCGTCAGCGCGCTGTTCTCGGTGCTCTGGTTCATCGCGAAGCTCGCCATCGTCGCTGTCGTCGCCGTGGTGGTCTTCCTCGTGCTGCGGAGCCTCTTCACTCGCGACGCCGACTGACCTGCCTTCGAATCGCTCACTTTGCGGCAAAACGGCCGGTTTTGCAGCAAAGTGGGCGACTCGAACGGGGTCAGAGGCGATACTGGGCGGCGCGGTGCGTGGGCTGGACCCGGTCGCCGCGGCCGTGCAGCTTGTGGCGGAGCGTGCCGGGCACGTACTCCTCCGGGTAGGCGCCCCGCTCCCGCAGCACCGGGATGACGTGCTCGATGACGTCCTGCCAGGTGCCGGGAGTGACCGCGTACGCGAGGTTGAAGCCATCGATGTCGGTCTGCTCGACCCAGGACTGCAGCTCGTCGGCGATCTCGACCCCGGAGCCGACGATCGTCGGACCGAGCCCGCCGATCGCGTTGTGGCGGCCGAAGTCGCCCACCGTCCACTCGCGACCGAGGTCGGCCTCCTCCTTGAGGTGCTGCAGCACGGACTGGATCGCGTTCGACTCGACGTTCCCGACCGGCTCATCCTCGGCGTACTGCGACAGGTCGACGCCCATCCACCCCGACATGAAGGTGAGCGCCCCCTCCGGGCTCGCGTAGGAGAGGTACTCGGCGTGCTTCGCGGCCGCCTCCTCGCTCGTCGCCGCGGTGATCACCGTCAGCAGCGTGTAGATGCGGGCGTCGTAACGGTCGCGCCCCGCGGCCTCGAGGGCGTCGCGGATGCGCTTCACCGTCCCGGCGAGCACCTCCTTCGAGGGCGCCGCGACGAAGATGGCCTCGGCGTTCTCCGCCGCGAACCGCACCCCGCGCGGGCTGGCGCCGGCCTGGTAGATCACCGGGGTGCGCTGCGGCGACGGCTCCGAGATGTGGATGCCGGGCACGGAGAAGTGCTTCCCCTCGTGCCGGATCGGGTGCACCTTCGACGGGTCGGTGAAGATGCCGCGCTCACGGTCCTCCACCACCGCGTCGTCCTCCCACGACCCCTCCCAGAGCTTGTAGAGCACCTCGACGTACTCGTCCGCGTGGTCGTAGCGGTCGTCGTGGGCGAGCTGGTCCTCCTGGCCCATGTTCCGCGCGGCGCTGGGCAGATAGCCGGTCACGACGTTCCAGCCGACGCGGCCCTGGGTGAGGTGATCGAGCGTGCTGAGTCGTCGAGCGAACGGGTAGGGGTGCTCGAACGCGGTGCCGGCCGTGACGCCGAAGCCGAGGTGCTCGGTCACCGCGGCCATCGCGCTGACCAGGAGGATCGGGTCGTTCACCGGCACCTGGGCGCCGTTGCGGATGGCGGCCTCGTTCGTACCGCCGTAGACGTCGTAGGTGCCCAGGACATCGGCGATGAAGATGCCGTCGAAGGTCGCGCTCTCCAGCAGCTTCGCCAGGTCGGTCCAGTACGACAGGGTGTTGTACTGCCGCGAGCGGTCTTCCGGATGCCGCCACAGGCCGGACGACTGGTGGGCGACGCAGTTCATGTCGAACGCGTTGAAGCGGATCTGCCGGGTCATGCCCCCATGAAACGGGACCGGACGGGGCCGGGGCGAGCGGGATCGACACGCACGGAAACAATCCGTGGTGCGGCTCAGGCCTCGTCGTCCGGACGGCGGGGGCTCGGGTCGGGAGGGAGGATCTCGATCGGGTGTGCGGCCTGTCGCTGCGCTCGCCACCAGATCACGAACCCGACCGCCGTGAAGACGCCGTAGAACACGTACATGAGGCCGGTCGCGTAGTAGCCGGAGCTGAACAGCAGCGGCACCCCCACCACGTCCACGGCGATCCAGATGAGCCAGAACTCGGTCCAGCCCTTGGCCATGCCGTAGGTCGCGAGCAGCGACCCGACGAAGGTCCAGGCGTCGGCCCAGACCGGCTCCCACGAACCCAGGGCGCGGAACAGGGGGGTGAGCGCCACGGTCCCGACGACGAGGACGACGACCAGACCGATGCGGGCCCCGGTCGGCGCCCACCGCGGCACGATGCGACCGCCGTCGGCATTCCGCCAGCGGACCCATCCATAGATCGCGACGGCGATGAACATGATCTGCCGCCCGGCCTGACCGAGCAGATGCGGGAGCGACGGGTCGGGGCTCAGTGCGGAGCCGAGGAACACCGTGAGCAGCAGGAGGTTGCCGACGATGCCGATCGGCCACGCCCAGACCTTGCGCCGCATGCCGCCGAGGGCGCTCGCGAGTCCGAACGCGTTCCCGACGACCTCACGCACCAGGAGCGTCTGCCCACCCGGAAGCACCCAGGACGAGGAGAAGGCGTCGACGAGCCACTGCAGGAAGCCCATCGCTAGAGCGCCGCGTCGGGGGTGGGGCGCTCGTCGAGCACGAGCTGCAGCATGCTGAGGTCGAGCCACCGGCCGAACTTCGCGCCGACCTGGGGCATGCGGCCCACCTCCCGGAATCCGAGGCGTTCGTGGAGGGCGAGGGAGGCGGTGTTGCCGCTCTCCACACCGCCGATCATCACGTGCATCCCGGCTGCCCGGGCCCGGGCGATGAGCTCGATCATGAGGAGCGTGCCGATGCCGCGTCCGCGCTGATCGCCGCGCACGTAGACGGAGTGCTCCACGGTGAGGCGGTAGCCGCTGTGCGGGCGCCACTGGGCGTAGGACGCATAGCCCACGACGCCGCTCTCGTCGGCGGCGACGATGACGGGACAGCCGCGCGCGGTCCGGTCGGCGAGCCACGCCTCCCGGTCGGCGCGATCCACGGCCTCCTCGTTCCAGATCGCGGTCGTGTGCAGGACGGCGTGGTTGTGGATCTCGGTGATCGTGTCGAGGTCGGCGCTCTCGGCGGGCCTGAGGTGCACGGCGGTCATCGTCAGACGTGGATGTCGGCGGGGGAGGCCTCGCCCTCGTGGAAGCTCGGCTTCCTGCCGAAGAGCTTCGCGATGCCGAGGACGACGCCGACGATCACGAGGCCCCAGACGAGACCGGCGATCGCGGAGATGAGGGTGTCGACCACCCACACCACGAAGCCGCCGAGGGGCTCCAGCGCGTGTTCGACCGCATGGAGCACGTCGGCCGGGGCGTGCAGCCCGACCTCGCCGAGGTTGATGAGGACGAGGTGCCCGCCGACCCAGAGCATGGCGACCGTGCCGAGCACGCTGATGAAGCGGAAGACCGCGGGCATGGAGCGGACGATGCGGGTGCCGGTGTGCCGGACGCGCTGCGCGGGGTTCTTCGCCATCTTCAGGCCGATGTCGTCGATCTTCACCAGGAGCGCCACGGCCCCGTACACCGCGACGGTCATGACCAGCGCGATCACCGCGAGGATCGCGAGGGTGGACCAGATGCCGAGTCCCTTGTCGAGGCTGGCGAGGGAGATGAGCATGATCTCGGTCGAGAGGATGAGGTCGGTGCGGACGGCGCCGAGCACGAGCTTCCTCTCGTCGCGGGCGCCCTCGTCGGCGTGGCCGTGCTGCACGCCGAACCACTCGAGCACCTTCTCCGCGCCCTCGAAGCACAGGTACGAGCCGCCGAGGATCAGCAGGTAGGGCAGCACCCACGGCGCGAAGGCCGTGAGCAGCAGGGCGATGGGGATGATGATGACGAACTTGTTCACCAGCGACCCGAGGGCGATCTTGCCGACCACAGGGAGCTCGCGGGCCGGGGTGAGGCCCTGCACGTACTGCGGGGTCACGGCGGCGTCGTCGATGACGACTCCGGCGGCCTTCGCCGACGCCTTCATCGCGGCGCTCAGGATGTCGTCGACGACGGCGAGCAGTCCAACGGACATGCAGGTCCTCTTTCCGTGGTGGGAAAGTCAGACTACCGACTCCCGGGCTCAGGCCCGCACGTCCTCCGCGGTCGCCAGCACCCGCTGCAGCGGCTGGTAGTGCTCGATGACGGCCCGGCGGTAGCGCTCGACGTCGCCGGAGCGCGCGGCGTCCAGCATGTCGCCGTGCGCCTTGGCGGTCTTGTGGATGTCGTCGGGCTGCGCGATGCCGAGCTGCGGGAGCACGGCGGTGTGCACGTCCCAGAACGCGCCGACGAGCTGGCCGACCAGGCGGTTGTCGATGGCGCCGAAGAGGCGGGTGTGGAACGCCCTGTCCTCGTCGAGGAAGTACTCGCCGCGGCCGGCCTTGTCGACCATCTCGGCGACGAGCTCGTCGAGCTCCGGGTCCGCCTGCGCCTGAGCGGCCTCGACCACGCGCTCGGCCATGGAGAGGTCGAGCGCGAGGCGCACCTCGACGACCTCGCGCAGGGCCTGCAGCGACCCCTCGGGGGACAGCACGCCCCGGAAGACGAGCGCCTCGACCATCGGGTCCAGCGACATCGGACCCACGTAGGTGCCGTGTCCGTGCCGGACGTCGACGATGTCGAGGGTGGAGAGCGTGCGGATCGCCTCACGGACCGAGGAGCGCGACACGTCGAGCTCCTCGCAGAGCTCGGCCTCGGTCGGCAGCGGGTCGCCGGGGGTGAGTCCGCGCGTGAGGATGAGCTGCTTGATCTGATCCGCCGTCGTGGCTCGCCGCATCCGCGACGCCCTCCCCGTGGTGGACTTCATAGGGTCCCTCTCCTGCCTGCCGGAAACGCTCCGATCCTCTCACTCTTGTGATCCGGTCGAACGTGTGTTTAGAGTACATCAGACGTCAGATGTCCTCAAGGCGTCGCCCCCCACCACCTGGAGCACACATGAACCGACACAGCACTCGCCGCCGCGCGGGTCGTCTCGCGATGGCGGTCGCCGGCACGGTCGCCGCGTCCCTCGCCCTCGCCGGCTGCGGCGGCGGCGCCGCCAGCACCGCCGAGAGCCCCGCCGCGAGCGACATCGACCCGGACGGCATCATCGAGGCCGGGATCTCGTACACCCTGAACGGCAGCTTCGACCCGATGGTCGCCTCCGGCGCCGTGACGGTCTCGGCGAACTGGCACGTCTTCGAGGGACTCATCGACCTCGACCCCGTCACGCAGGAGCCCGCCCCCGCCCTCGCCGCCGACTTCCCGACGCAGGTCGACGAGACGACCTACGACATCGACCTCCGCGAAGGCGCGACGTTCCAGAACGGAGACCCGGTCACCGCCGACGACGTGGTCTTCAGCTACGAGCGCGTCCTCGACCCCGCGAACAACTCCCTGTTCCGCTCGTTCGTCGAGTTCATCGACACCGTCACGGCCGTCGACGAGGACACCGTCCGGATCACCACCGACTACCCGTTCTCCCTCATCGACGACCGTCTCGGCGTCGTCAAGATCGTGCCGAAGGCCGTGGTCGAGGCCGATCCCGAGGAGTTCGGCGCGAACCCGATCGGCTCCGGTCCGTACGCGCTCGTCTCCGCCGTTCCCGAGGACAAGATCGTCTTCGAGCGGTACGACGACTACAACGGCCCGCGTCCCGCGCTCGCCGCGGGCATGAACTGGAACCTCCTCGCCGACGCCTCCGCCCGCGTCACCGCGATGTCGACCGGCACGGTGCAGGCGATCGAGGACGTGCCCTACATCGACGCCGACGGGCTGGCCGCCTCGGCCGAGGTCGAGAGCGTGCAGTCGTTCGGCCTCCTCTTCATGATGTTCAACACGAAGGCCGAGCCGTTCGACGACGTCCGCGTCCGCCAGGCCCTGCACTACGCGCTCGACATGGACAAGATCATCGAGACCGGCATGCTCGGCAACGCCACCCCGGCCACGTCGTTCCTTCCCGAGGACTACCCGAACTACCACGAGGCCTCCACGGTCTATTCGTACGACCCGGAGAAGGCGGAGGAGCTGCTGGCGGAGGCCGGGGTCTCCGACCTCGCGATCACGCTGCGCATGACCGACACCGGATGGGTGAAGGAGGTGGCCCCGCTCATCAAGGAGTCCCTCGACGCGATCGGCATCGACACCACCCTCGACATCAGCCAGTCGGCGTCGATGTACGAGAAGGTCGACTCCGGCGACTACACCGTCGCCATCGCCCCCGGTGACCCGTCGGTGTTCGGCGTGGACCCCGACCTGCTCATGAACTGGTGGTACGGCGAGAACGTCTGGACCCAGACGCGCACCGCCTGGGCCGACTCCCCGGAGTACGCCGAGCTGCGCACGCTGCTCGACACCGCCGTCACCCAGGAGGGCGAGGAGCAGCAGGAGTCCTGGAACCAGGCGTACGACCTGATCTCCGACCAGGCCGTGCTGTACCCGCTGTTCCACCGCAAGCTGCCCACCGCCTGGAGCTCGCAGGAGCTGGTCGGCTTCCAGCCGGTCCCCACGACCGGACTGTCGTTCCTCGACGTCGGCGTGGCCGCGAAGTAGCACCTGCCCGACAGGGCGGGGGCGCGCTCGCCCGAAGAGCGCGCCCCCGCCACCCCACCCCCGGAAGGAGCGGCACGTGTCCCACACGCTCCGCCTCGTCGGCCGGCGACTGCTGCAGTTGCCGCTGATGATCCTCGGCATCACGTTCCTGGTCTTCTTCGTGATGTCCTTCTCGCCCGTCGACCCGGCACGCACCGCGCTCGGCGAGACCGCCTCCCCCGAAGCGCTGGAGGCGTACCGCGAAGACCACGGACTGAACCTCCCGCTGTTCGTCCGCTACGTGAACTTCCTGTTCGGCCTCGTCCAGGGCGACCTGGGCACCTACTCCGCCCGCAGCCTGCCCGTGGTCGACGAGGTCGCCAGGGCCTTCCCGGTGACGCTGGCCCTGACCTTCCTCGGGCTGGCGATCGCGGTGGTCGTGGCGTTCGTGATCGGCGTCCTCGCCGCGGTCTACCGCGACCGCTGGCCCGACCAGGTCATCCGCGTCTTCGGCGTCGCCGCGCTGTCCACGCCCTCCTTCTGGCTCGCGATCCTCCTCATCCAGGTGTTCACCCTGGCGCTCGGCGTGCTGCCGGCCTCGGGCCCGCTGCCGGCCTTCGCCGACGACCCGTCCGGGTGGCTCGCCCGGATGACCCTTCCCGCGGTCGCGCTCGCCGTGCCCGTGATCGGGCAGCTCTCCCGGGTCGTGCGCACCTCGATGGTCGAGGAGCTCGACCGCGACTACGTGCGCACCGCCCTCGGCGCCGGGATCCCGCGGGTGATCGTCGTCGGCCGCAACGTGCTGCGCAACGCGCTGATCACCCCCGTGACCGTGCTCGGTCTCCGCATCGGGTACCTGCTCGGCGGCGCCGTGGTGATCGAGATCATCTTCGCGATCCCCGGGATGGGCACCCTCATCCTCAACGGGGTCACCAACAACGAACCCAACCTCGTGCAGGGCGTGACGCTCGCGGTCGCGCTCGCGTTCGTCGTGATCAACATCATCGTCGACCTCCTGTACGTGCTCATCAATCCTCGAATCCGGGCGGTGTGACATGCGACGCAGACTCACGGAACGGCTCTCCGTCCCCGGCCTCCGCTGGGGCCGTCTCTCCCTCGGCTCGATCATCTGCCTCGCCGTGCTCGCGATCATCGCGCTCGCCGCGATCCTCGCTCCGCTGATCTCGCCGTACGACCCGCTCGCCTCCGGCCCGCCGGTGCAGCCGCCGAGCGGGGAGCACTGGTTCGGCACCGACAGGCAGGGCCGCGACATCTTCTCCCGACTGGTCTACGGGGCCCGCTACTCCCTCGTGATCGGGCTCGGGGCCACCCTCGTCGCCCTCGCCGTCGCCTGCGTGCTGGGCACGATCGCCGCGACCGCGCCGAAGTGGATCTCCGAGACCCTCATGCGCGTCATGGACGTGATCATGTCGTTCCCCGGCATCGCGCTCGCCGCGGTGTTCGTGGCGGTGTTCGGCAAGTCGCTGCCGGTGCTCGTGCTCACGATCGCATTCCTCTACGTGCCGCAGCTGACCCGCATCGTCCGCGCGAACATCCTCGACCAGTACGGCGAGGACTACGTCTCGGCCGTCCGCGTGATGGGCGCGGGGACCCCGCGGATCATCGTGCGGCACGTCGCCCGCAACGCCATGGCACCCGTGCTCGTCTTCGCCACGGTGCTCGTCGCCGACGCGATCGTGTTCGAGGCCTCGCTGTCCTTCCTCCAGGCCGGTGTGCCGGACCCCGAGCCGTCCTGGGGCAACGTGATCGCCGCGGGGCGCAACCTGCTCATGAGCGGAGCCTGGTGGGCGACCTTCTTCCCCGGCATCCTCATCATGATCACGGTGCTGTGCCTCAACATCCTGTCCGAGGGGATGACCGACGCCATGGTCTCGCCGCGCGCCAGGAAGATCACGGCCGACGCCGCGAACACGGAGGAGTCGACGCACGACCTGGAGGAGGCCGCCGCCCCGGACGACACCCACGTCATCCCGACGGTCGATACCGCGGTCAACCTCTCGGTGCCCAGCGGTGTGCCCGACGTGCTCGTGCCCACCGCGGAGACGATGCCGCTGGCGGAGCGCCTCGCCGAGCTGCGCGTCCGCGAACTCTCCCCTACCGATCGCCTGGTCTACACGGGAGACGCCACGCCGCTGCTCGAGGTGCAGGACCTGTGCATCTCCTTCCCGCGCCACGGCGACGTCGACGTGGTCGACCACGTCAGCTTCACCGTGCGCCCCGGCGAGACCATGTCGCTCGTGGGGGAGTCGGGGTGCGGCAAGTCCATCACCTCGCTGGCGATCATGGGGCTGCTCGATCCGAAGGCCGACATCCGCGGGCGCATCCTGTTCGACGGGAAGGATCTGCTGCGGATGACGCCGAAGGAGCGCAACGCGCTGCGCGGACACGACATCGCGATGATCTACCAGGACGCCCTGAGCTCGCTGAACCCCGCGATGTTGATCCGCGCGCAGATGAAGCAGCTCACCTCCCGCGGCGGCACTCGCACGGCCGAGGAGCTGCTGGAGCTCGTCGGTCTCGATCCGAAGCGCACGCTCGCCTCGTACCCGCATGAGCTCTCGGGCGGCCAGCGGCAGCGCGTGCTCATCGCGATGGCCCTGACCCGCGACCCGCGGCTGGTGATCGCCGACGAGCCCACCACGGCCCTCGACGTGACAGTGCAGGCGCAGGTCGTGGAGCTGCTCATGCGGCTGCAGCGCGAGCTCGGGTTCGCACTGGTGTTCGTCTCGCACGACCTCGCCCTCGTCGCCGAGCTCTCGCACCGGATAACCGTGATGTACGCGGGCCAGGTCGTGGAGCAGGGCACCACCCGCGAGGTGCTCACGCAGCCCGTCCACGAGTACACCCAGGGCCTGCTCGGGGCGGTGCTCTCGATCGAGGCCGGCTCCGACCGCCTGCACCAGGTGTCCGGTGTCGTCCCCTCCCCGCGGGACTTCCCGCAGGGCGACCGCTTCGCGCCGCGCTCCGCGGAACCCGCCCGGTACGCCGGAGTGGAACCCGTGCGGCGGCACATCGACGGCACCGAGCACTACTACTCCGCGCATCCCGACGATGCGCCCGTCGAACCGATCGGAGCAGGACGATGAGCGAACCCGTCATCCAGCTGCAGGACGTGCGCGTCCGCTACCGGGCCCGCAGCTCGTCGTTGTTCCGCCCGCACTACGTCGACGCGCTCGCCGGGGTCTCGCTCACGGTCCGCCGCGGACAGACGCTGGGCATCGTGGGCGAGTCCGGCTCGGGCAAGTCCACCTCCGCGAAGGTGCTGATCGGCCTCGAGAAGCCCACGAGCGGTCAGGTCGTCTTCGACGGGGAGACGGTGCGCTCCTTCACCCCCGCGGTGCGCAAGCGCCTGGGGCGCATCCTCTCCGTGGTCTTCCAGGACCCGGCGACGGCTCTGAACGCCCGCATGACTGTGCGGGACGCGCTGCTGGATCCGCTGCAGGTGCATCGCCTCGGCTCCCCGGCGAGCCGGGAGCGCAAGGTGCGCGACCTCATCGGGCTCGTGGGGCTGCCGTCGTCGGCGCTGGAGGCGCTGCCCAGCCAGCTCTCCGGCGGCCAGCGGCAGCGCGTCGCGATCGCCAGGGCCCTCGTCCTCGACCCCCAGGTCATCGTGGCGGACGAGCCGACCTCGGCCCTCGACGTCTCCGTGCGCGCGCAGATCCTGAACCTGCTGACCGACCTGAAGCAGCAGCTCGGGCTCGGCATGGTCTTCATCTCCCACGACATCCAGACCGTCCGCTACCTCTCCGACGAGATCGCGGTGATGAACAAGGGCCGCGTCGTCGAGCACGGCGACGCCGCCCGGGTCTTCGACGCCCCCGCCGACCCCTACACCCGCACGCTGCTGGGCGCCGCGCCCTCGCTGCTCGAACCCCACCACTGAAAAGACGGAACACCTATGCCTTCCCCCGCTCCCGCCCTGTCGTTCTCCGGCGTCGTCCCGCCGGTCGCCACCCCGCTGCTCCCCGACGGGACGATCGACCACGCGTCGCTCACCCGCCTGGTCGAGCGCCTGATCGGGGAGGGCGTCTCCGGACTGTTCGCGCTCGGCTCCACCGGGGAGACGGCGTACTTCACGGACGACCAGCGCGTCGAGTTGCTGCAGACCATCGTCGCCGCGAACGCCGGACGCGTGCCCGTCATCGCCGGCGCGATCGAGCTCACGGCCCCGCGCATCATCGAGACCGCCCGCCGGCTCGTCGCCGCGGGCGCGCAGGCGATCGTGACCACCGCGCCGCTGTACACGCTGAACTCCCCGGCCGAGGTCGCCGCGCACTTCCGGACGATCGCCGCCGCGATCGACGTGCCGCTCTGGGCCTACGACGTGCCGGTGCGGGTGCACTCCAAGCTCGGCATCGACCTGCTCGTGCAGCTCGGCCGGGAGGGCGTCATCCAGGGGGTGAAGGATTCCTCCGGCGACGACGTCGGATTCCGCCGACTGATCGCGGCGAACGAGGCCGCCGGTCGCCCGCTGCAGCTGCTCACCGGGCACGAGGTCGTGGTCGACGCGATGGCCCTCGTCGGTGCCGCCGGGGTCGTCCCGGGCCTGGCGAACGTGGAGGCCGCGGGCTACGTGCGCCTCTGGGAGGCCGCGCAGCGCGGTGACTGGGCGACCGCCCGGGCCGAGCAGGAGCGCATCAACCGGCTCTTCGACATCGTGTTCCAGCCGCAGGGGCTGTCCGGCGACGCCACCGGCGTCGGCGCGTTCAAGGCGGCGATGCACGCGCGCGGCATCATCGACCACGCGGCGATGGCCGACACGGTGGAGTCGCTCTCCCCGGAGGCCGTCGCCGGCATCCGCACGATCCTCGACGAGCTCGGTCTGCTTCCGGTCGCCGTCTGATGCGCGAGGTCGTCCTCGCCGTCGACATCGGCGGCACCAAGACGGCCGCGGCGCTCGCCGATCGGGCGGACGCGCTGCTGCGCACCGCCGCGGCGCCGACCCCCGCGAGCGCGGGACCCGCCGCCGTCGTGGCGACCGTCGCCGCGCTCGCGGAGGAACTGCTCGACGAGGAGTCCGCGCTGGCGGGCGTCGGCATCGGCACCGCGGGCGTGGTCGACGCGCGGACGGGGACGATCGTGTCGGCCACCGATACCTTCGCCGACTGGCCGGGCACCCCGCTGGCCGCCCTGATCCGGGAAGCCCTTGCGGATCGCCTCCCCGCCGATGCGCCGGTCGCCGTGCAGAACGACGTCGACGCGCACGCCGCGGGGGAGCACCGGCACGGAGCCGCCGCCGGAGCCGCGAGCGCCCTCGTCGTCGCCGTCGGCACCGGCGTCGGCGCGGGCGTCATCCTCGACGGCCGTCCGGTGCGCGGCGCCCATCACGTGGCGGGCGAGCTCGCGCATCTCCCGATCCCGGGTGCCGCGCACCTCCGCTGTCCCTGCGGGCGGAACGGACACCTCGAAGCCCTCGGCTCCGGCATCGGCCTGCACCGGCACTACCTCTCGCTCGGCGGCGACCCGGCGCTGCGCGATGCGCGCGGGGTCGCCGTCGCGGCCGGCGCGGGGGACCCGCTCGCCGCCCGCGCCATCCAGGACTCCGCCGCCGCCGTCGGCCGCGCGCTCGCGGGAGCCGCGACCCTCCTCGACCCGGAGCGGATCGTCGTCACCGGCGGCGTGCCGCGCATCGGCGAGCTGTGGTGGGACTCCCTGCGTGCGACCTTCCACGCGGACGCCATCGACGCCCTGCACGACACCCCCATCCTGCCGGGAACCCTCGGCGACGACGCGCCGCTGCGAGGAGCCGCGGCATCCGCCTGGAGGCGACCATGACACCGACCCCCATCCTCGAACGCCTGCGCGGCGGCCTGATCGTCTCCTGTCAGGCCTACCCCGGGGAGGCGATGCGCGACCCGCGGACCATGGCGCAGGTCGCCGACGCCGCCCTCGTCGGCGGTGCCGCCGGGATCCGCGTGCAGGGGATCGACGACATCCGCGCGGTCGCGGACCTCGCGGTGCCGATCATCGGACTGTGGAAGGACGGCGATGCCGACGTCTTCATCACGCCGACGCTGGAGCATGCCGTGGCCGTCGCCGACGCGGGCGCCGACATCGTGGCGATCGACGGCACCCGACGCCCGCGGCCCGACGGCCGGACCCTCGCGGAGACCATCGTCGGGCTGCGCGCGCATTCCGACGCGCTCATCATGGCTGACTGCGGTTCGCTCGACGACGCGATCGCCGCCGAAGCCGCGGGCGCCGACATCCTCGGCACGACCCTGTCCGGCTACACCGGGGAGCGTCCGAAGGGCGACGGCCCCGACCTCGAGCTCATCGGCCTCATCGCGGCACGCTGCACGCGCCCGATCGTCGCGGAAGGGCGCATCCACACCCCGGCGCACGCCGCCGCCGCGATCGCCGCGGGGGCCTACGCCGTGTGCGTCGGCACGGCCATCACCCATCCGGCCACCATCACGTCGTGGTTTGCGCGGAGTCTCGCCGAGGCCCGTCCGTGACCCCCGTGCTCCTCAGCGCCTATCCGCTGTCGCCCGCGCACGCCCGGTGGGATCCGGCGCTGGAGGCCGCGCTGCTGCCGGAGCTCTGCGCGCTCCCCGGGGTGGCCGGGCTCGAGGTGCCGTGGATGGGGGCGGTCCATCCGCACGACCCGTCCTGGTTCCTCGGCCAGGTACCGGGCGTGCCCCTCGCGGTCACCCCGGTGCCTTTCGTGATGCGGCGGCTCGGGGAGGACCCGTCGTATGGCCTCGCCTCGCAGGCGGAGGGGAGAGCCGCGGCGGTGGCGGATCTGCGGCGCGTGGCGGACGACGTCGCGCGGCTCACCGCCGAGAGCGCCGCATCGGTCGCGGTGGTGATGCTGCACACCGCGCCCCGCGGGAGGGGAGACGGGGACGCGCTCGCCCGGTCGCTGGAGGAGGTCGCGGCGTTCGACTGGAGCGGAACCCGGCTCGTCATCGAGCACTGCGACGCCGCCGTTCCCGGTCAGACGCCGGAGAAGGGGTTCCTTCCGCTCGCTGCCGAGATCGCGGCCATCCGGTCCGCCGACGCCCCGGTCGGCCTCTGGCTCAACTGGGGGCGGTCGGCGATCGAGCTGCGAGACGCGGACGCGGTGACCGCGCAGATCGCCGACGCCGCGGCCTCGGGGCTGCTGACCGGGCTCGCGTTCTCCGGGGCCGCGCCGGTCGAGAGCCCGTACGGCCCCGCCTGGGTGGACGCGCACCTGCCCATCGCGGAGACCCATCCCGCGTCCGCGTCACTGCTCGACGCGGCACACGTCCGCGCGGGGCTCCGCGTCGCGGGCGACGTGCCCTGGCTCGGCCTCAAGGTCGCGCGACGGCCGGAGGATCGCACGGTCGCGGAGATCGTCCGCACCGCGGACCGGAACCTCGCCGTCGTCCGAGACGCAGACTGAGCGCGAGAAACTCTCAGCCCGCTCCCAGCCCCGCGGGACCAAAACGGGCTCGTCCCTGGTTCTCCTCAGTGACGCCGCAGCCAGCGGCGTCGGACAAGGAGCCACTCATGTCGAACGACTACGGCAGGACCCCCGAGGCCGTCAGCGGTCTCACGAACCTGCAGTACGAGGTCACGCAGCAGGACGCCACCGAGCCGCCCTTCCGCAACGCCTACTGGAACAATCACGACGACGGCATCTACGTCGACGTCGTCTCCGGGCAGCCGCTGTTCTCCTCCCGGGACAAGTACGACAGCGGCACCGGCTGGCCGAGCTTCACGCGCCCGATCGACGCCGACGCCGTGACCACGAAGACCGACCGCACGCTGTGGATGACCCGCACCGAGGCGCGGTCGTCCGGGGCCGACAGCCACCTGGGACACGTCTTCGACGACGGGCCCCGCGCCGAGGGCGGCCTCCGCTACTGCATGAACTCGGCGGCCCTCCGCTTCATCCCGGCGGAGGATCTCGAGAAGGAGGGGTACGGTCGCTACAGCCCCCTCTTCACCACCGACACCTCTGAGGAGCAGTCATGACCGACACCGGAACCATCACCCGCACCCCCGGGACCGAGACGGCCGTCCTCGCGGGCGGCTGCTTCTGGGGCATGGAAGACCTCATCCGCCGTCAGCCCGGGGTGATCGACACCCGTGTGGGCTACACCGGCGGGGAGAACGACCACGCGACCTACCGCAACCACCCCGGTCACGCGGAGGCCGTGGAGATCGTCTTCGACCCGAGCGCGACGACCTATCGCGACATCCTGGCGTTCTTCTTCCAGATCCACGACCCGTCGACGCTGAACCGCCAGGGCAACGACATCGGGTCGAGCTACCGGTCGGCGATCTTCCCGCTCACCCCCGAGCAGGAGCAGGTCGCCCGGGACACGATCGCCGACGTCGACGCCTCCGGGCTGTGGCCAGGGAAGGCCGTCACGACGATCGAGCCCGCCGGTCCGTTCTGGGAGGCCGAGCCCGAGCACCAGGATTACCTGATCAAGTACCCGAACGGCTACACGTGCCACTTCCCGCGCGCCGGCTGGGTCCTCCCGAAGCGCGAGGACGCCACCGCCTGATCCCCGAGACCCCGCTTTCCCGCCGAGACCCCCTCCTGCACGCGAGTGTAGGAGGGGGTCTCGGCGCGTAGACGGGGTCTCGCGGGGTCAGGACTCGGCAAAGAAACCGAGCGCGGCCTGCTTGAAGTCGCGGGAGCCGGGGGCGTTGAAGTGGTGGCGGTTCGGGAGCTCGACGAAACGGGCATCGGGAGCCGCGGCCGCCAGCGCCCGGGAGCCCTCGATGATCGCGTCCTTCGATCCCGTCGCGAACAGCAGCGGCACGACCGGGGCGTCCGCGGGATCGGGATCGATCGTGCCGGAGCCCCGAAGTCCCTCGGCCAGGGCGATGAGCGCGCGCAGATCGTTCCCGGGCACCCGCTCGGTCAGCGCGATGTAGTTCTGCGTCGTGCGGTCCTCCACCGGGGTGCCGTCCGCGATGTACGCGCGCACCTGGTCGAGGTCCAGACGCGCGAGGGGGATGCCGTCGGGGACCCCGCCCAGGACCGCCCGGCCGATCCGATGCGGGAGCTCGCGGGCCACCTCCCACCCCACCCGGGCGCCGAGCGAGTAGCCGAGGTAGAACGCGTCGTCGACGAGGTACGTGTCCATGACGGTCTCGACGTCGGTCACGAGGTTGCGGATGGCGTAGGCGTCGGACTCGTGCGGCTTGTCGCTCTGCCCGTGCCCCCGCTGGTCGAGTGCGAGCACGCGGTACCCGGCCCTGGTCAGCTCGCGCACCCAGCCGGTGAGCACCCAGTTGTCGCGCGCGCCCGAGGCGAAGCCGTGCACGGTCACCACGACGGGGGCGTCGAGCTCTCCCCACGTGTACGTCGCCAGTCGTGTGCCGTCCGCCGCGTAGACGTGCTGCGGGTCGGGCATCTCGGTGAGGTCGGAGAGGGGAACAGCCACCCCACCATCCTCCCCCCACTCCTCCCTTCCCTGGCGCCGAGACCCCGGTTACACGCCGAAACCCCCTCCCCGCGGTGTCGCGGAGAGGGGGTTTCGAGGAGAACCCGGGGTCTCGGGTCAGACGCGGTCGCGCAGAGCGGCGCCGAGCTCGGCGTCCACGTTCGTCCAGTACTGGAAGAAGCGCTCGCGGATGGCGTCGACCGTGATCGAGCGGCCCTGACCGGTCAAGACCTCCAGGAAGCGGGCGCGCTGCGGGCCGTCGAAGACCTCGCGGTACAGCGTGCCGGCCTGACCGAAGTCGTCGTCCTCGGCGTGCAGCGTCGCGGCGGAGCGGGTGAGCTCGCCGTCCGCCGACCAGTTCACCTCGATGCCCTTCGCCGGGTCGGCCGCGGGGCCACCGGGGGTCCCGAAGGAGTTCGGCTGGTAGGTGCGGTGCGCGGCGTCGTTGTACTGGTACCGCATCGAGCCCTCGTGCTGGTAGTTGCGGGTCTCGGCGGCGTGCGGCTGGTTGACCGGCAGCTGGTTGTAGTTCGCGCCGATGCGGTGACGCTGGGCGTCCGGGTAGGCGAACATGCGGCCCATGAGCATCTTGTCGGGGGAGATGCCGGTACCGGGCACCTGATTCCCCGGCGCGAAGCCGGCCTGCTCGATCTGCGCGAAGAAGTTCTCCGGGTTGCGGTTCAGGGTCAGCGTGCCGACCTTGATGCGCGGGTAGTCCTTCTTCGAGATCGTCTTGGTGAGGTCGAAGGGGTTGAAGCGGTAGTCCTTGGCCTCGTCGTACGGCATGATCTGCACGTACAGGTCCCACTTCGGGAAGTCGCCCTCGGCGATCGACTGGAACAGGTCGCGACGGTAGTGGTCCGCGTCGGAACCGGCCAGCTGCTCGGCCTCCTCCGGGCTCATCGCCTCGACGCCCTGGTGCGAGATGAAGTGGTACTTCACCCAGAACACCTCGCCCTCGGCGTTGATCCACGAGTAGGTGTGCGAGCCGTAGCCGTTCATGTGACGCCAGCTGCGGGGCAGGCCGCGCTCGCCCATGAGGTAGGTGACCTGGTGGGCGCTCTCGGGCGAGAGGGTCCAGAAGTCCCACTGCATGTCCGCGTCGCGCAGGCCGGAGTCGCCGAGGCGCTTCTGCGAGTGGATGAAGTCGGGGAACTTGATGGCGTCGCGGAGGAAGAACGTCGGGGTGTTGTTGCCGACGATGTCGAGGTTGCCCTCGGTCGTGTAGAAGCGCAGCGAGAACCCGCGGACGTCGCGCCAGGTGTCGGGCGAGCCCTGCTCACCGGCGACGGAGGAGAAGCGGAGGAGGGTCTCCGAGGTGGCGCCCGGCTGGAACACGGCCGCACGCGTGTACTTCGAGACGTCCTCGGTGACGACGAACTCGCCGAACGCGCCGCCGCCCTTGGCGTGCGGGTTGCGCTCCGGCACCCGCTCGCGGTTGAAGGAGGCGAGCTTCTCGACCAGGTAGTGGTCGTGCAGCGCGGTGGGGCCGTCGGGGCCCACGGTCAGCGAGTGCGTGTCGCTCGCGATCGGCGCTCCGGCCTGCGTCGTCGTGGCCGGACGGCCCGCGTCGGTGGGGTTGGTCATGGTCTTCTCCTTCTCCGCGCGGACATGCCGAACGGACCCTCGGGGAGGGGATCGGTGGATGCGCCTACGCGGCGTTCTGGCAGCTGGGGCAGAGGCCCCAGAAGGTGACTTCAGCTGTCTGCACGGTGAAGCCCCCCGTCGAGGACGGGGTGAGACACGGCGCCTCGCCGACGACGCAGTCCACATCGCCGACCGCACCGCAGGAGGTGCAGACGACATGGTGGTGGTTGTCGTCGATGCGCCGCTCGTACAGCGCCGCGGAGCCTGCCGGTTCGATCCGGCGGATGAGGCCCGCCGTCGTCAGGTCCGCGAGGATGTTGTGCACCGACTGGATCGACGTGGTCGGAAGCACGTCGGACACGGCGCGGTACACCCGCTCCGCATCCGTGTGGGCCATGGAGCCGAGAGCCTCGAGAACGGCGACGCGGCCCGCAGTCGCACGCAGCCCGGCGTCGCGCAACGCCGAGTCGAGTTCCGTCTCCATGCCCTCGACTCTACACGTGTTTTGAGTGATTCAAAAGAGCATGCCGGGATGCCGGGCGCGTCGCCGCCGTCAGACGAAGCGGACCGTCTGCTGCAGACGGGTGCGGACATCGAACAGCTCGTTGCCGCCGATGGCCCGCGCCCCGGGGACGCCCTGCCGCAGGACCATCGCCAGCGCGCTGCGCCGCACCACCACGACCGGGACCCCGCGGTTGCTGCCGAGCGGGGTGACCGCCTGGGCGAGGTCGTCGTCGGGCAGCACCACGATCGCCCCGCCGAACTTCACCTTCGCGGCCTTCGCCACCGCGCGCATCCGGGCGAGAGCCGCGGTGACCGGGGCCCGCGTGCCGAGGCTCGGGCCGGTGATCTCCCCGCGGCGGAACCCCACGACCCCGCCGAAGTCCTCGGACATGACGCCGTAGAGGCCGGAGGGACTGAGCACCACGTGGTCGAGCTTGTCCTCGGGGGTCTGTCCTGCGGCGACGTCGTGCCAGACCGTGAAGCCCATGCCGAGGTCGGAGACCGTGCGGGCCGTGGCCTCCTCCGCGAGCGCGTCGGCGAGCAGCCGGCGGAGCTCCCGCGGGGCGGCGCGGACGAGGGCCGGGGCGTACGGATCGGGGACCTCGACCCCGTGACCCGCCCACTCGCGGATCAGGGAGAGGTAGCGTTCGCGGCGCCAGCCCCCGGGGTGTCCGTAGGAGCGGGCGCGCGGCCGGGTGTCGGTGCGCACCGTCGGGGGACGCCAGCCGCTCCATTCGCCGCCGTCGTCGGTCAGGCCCGCGCGGCGGTCGTACGCGGCGCGGTCCTCTGCAGTGCCGATGAGCTCCCACGCGCGCTGGACCTGGATGAACACGGCCGCGTCGCCGCCGGTGTCGGGGTGGGTCTGCCGCAGTCGCAGCCGATACGCCCGCCGGAGCTCGGCGTCGTCGACGGCCGGATCCACGCCGAGGATCTCGTACGGCGAGGCCGAGAGCGGACTGTCGAACATCGCTCTCCTTCCGCGACCGCGGCGTCCAGGATATCCGTCGGACGGTGTGCGGCCGCCGGGAGGCCTCAGTCCGCGACGTCGACGATCTGCTCGATCCCGGCCACCGGGGCCACGGCGCCCCCGGACGCGGCGGCGAGGTCGGCGGTCAGACGCGGAAGCGCGGCGGCGGGTACCCACAGCTCCAGCTGGGCGGAGGCCCCGTAGGTCGGCGTGCCGAGCGTGGCCCCGTGGGACGCCGCCCAGTCGCGGAGCAGGTTGTCGTAGCGGCCGGCCTCGGCGTGCGGGACCTCGACGGTCGCCTGGGTGAGCGCCGCGCGACGGACGAGTGCGGCGCGGTCGAGCGTCTCGGACACCGCGGTGGAGTAGGCGCGGATGAGGCCGCCCGCCCCGAGCTTCACCCCGCCGAAGTAGCGGGTGACCACCGCGACGACGTCCGTGAGGCCGCGGCGCCGGAGGACCTCGAGCATCGGGACGCCGGCTGTTCCGGAGGGCTCGCCGTCGTCCGAGGAGCGCGCCTGATCCCCGTGCAGACCGGTCACCATCGCGGTGCAGTTGTGGTTCGCGTCCCAGGCGCGCTTCCGGATCGTCGCGATGACGGCTTCGGCTTCGGCCACCGTCGACACCGGTGCGACGTGCGTGAGGAAGCGCGACTTGCGGATGACGAGCTCGTGGTCGACGGCTGCCGCGATCGTCGCCGGGAACGGGTGCGGTGTCGACATCGGCCCCACGATACCTCCGTTCGAATCGCCTGATTGGTCCCAAATCCGGGCCGGATGCCGCCAATCGGGCGATTCGAACCGGGTCGACCGAACGATGGAGGCGCACACCGGCCCGGCGGACGAGAATGTCAGCATGCCGACCGGAGACACCGCCGCGACCGACCACCCCGGTGGGCGGTCGGGAGCACGCACGCGCTCCTGGGGGCGCCTGGTCACGTCGCTCCGCATCGGCCAGGCCGTCATCACGGTCGTGCTCACCGTCGTCGGCGTCGTCCGCTCCCTCGCCGACGGGGTCCCGGTGCCGTGGCTGCTCGCGACCGCCCTCGCCTTCCTCGGCTGGTACGGCGGCGGACTCCTGCTCTCCTCCCGCACGGACGACCGGGCGCTCGCCGCCGGCTGGCTGCTGGGGCTCACGGCCATCTGGCTGGGGGCGGTGGCGCTGTCGCCGGAGTTCGTCTGGCTGGCGTTCTCGCTGTGGCTGCTCGCCGGCTTCCTGCTGCGACTGCGATGGGCTGTGCTGCTCAGCGTCCTCATCCTCGCCGTCGTGATCGTCGCGCCGCTGCTGCACACCGGGACGACCACCTACGCGAACGTGATCGGGCCGCTGGTGGGCGGCATCTTCGCCCTCGGGATCTCCCGCGGCTACCTGGAGCTCGTCCGCGACGGGCGGGAGCGGCGGCGACTCATCGCGTCCCTCGTCGCGACGCAGCAGGAGATGGCGGCCCTCCAGGACGAGCTCGCCCGGACCCAGCGGGAGTCCGGCGCCGCCGCCGAGCGCACCAGGGTGTCGCGCGACATCCACGACACGGTCGCCCAGAGCCTGTCCTCCATCGTCCTGCTGGCGCGGTCGGCGGCCGAGCACGAGGACGGCCGGGAGCGGGCGCTCGGGCAGATCGGGGCGCTCGCCGCGGAAGGGCTCGCCGACGCCCGACGCATCGTCGACGACCTCATGCCCGCCGAGCTGGACGGCTCCGCGCTGAGCGACGCCCTTGCCCGGATGCTCGAGCGCCTGACCGCCGAGACCGGGATCGCGGCCACCTTCCATGCCGACGATCTGCCCGCACTCGGCCTCGATGCCGAGGTCGCCCTGCTGCGGACGGCGCAGTCCGCGCTCGCCAACGTGCGCAGCCACGCCGGCGCCACTCGGGTGGTGGTGACCCTCGCGGACGCCGGCGACGCGGTGCGGCTGGACGTGGTCGACGACGGTCGCGGCTTCGACCCGTCGCGGCTGGACTCGGCGGGGCCCGGCGGCGGCTACGGCCTGCGGTCGATGCGCGCCCGACTGCGCGAGCTCGGCGGCGGTCTCGACGTGGAGAGCGCCCCCGGCGACGGCACCGCGCTGTCGGCCCACCTGCCCCTCGGAGGCCGGTCGTGACCCCTGTACGGATCCTGCTCGTCGACGACCACCCCATCGTGCGCGCCGGCGTGCGCTCGTTGTTCGACCGCCGCGACGACGCCGAGGTCGTGGGCGAGGCCGCGTCGGGGGAGGAGGCGGTCGTCCTCGCCCGGCACCTCCGTCCCGACGTCGTCCTCTGCGATCTGCGGCTGGGGGCGGGCATGGACGGCGTGCAGACGACGGCGGCGCTCCGGGCGCTCGACCCGGCCCCGGCGGTGCTCATCCTCACGACGTTCGACCGCGACGCCCAGATCCTCGGCGCGATCGAGGCGGGGGCGGCGGGGTACCTGCTCAAGGACATCGACCCGGAGGACATCGTCCGGGCCGTGCGACAGGCCGCGTCGGGCGGGCAGGCGCTGACGCCGGAGCTCACGGCGCGCGTCGGCCGCGCCCTCCGCGCCCCGCGGGTGCAGCTCACGGGGCGCGAGCTCGACGTGCTGCGGCTGCTCGACACCGGGGCCTCGAACCGGGAGATCGCGAAGGCGCTGTTCGTCACGGAGGCGACGGTGAAGACCCACCTCGTGCACGTCTTCGAGAAGCTCGGGGCCGACAGCCGCGCGAAGGCGGTCGCGATCGCCAGGGAGTCCGGTCTGCTCTGACGCCCGCGGTCTCAACCGTTCGATGGATCCGCGGCGACGGCCCCACGGCGAGGCTGGAGGCAGACAGAAAGGACTCCCATGCGCAGGCTCTTCACCGCCGCGTTCGCCTCCATGCTGGTGGGCGTCGCCTCCGGACTCTTCTACCGTGAGTTCACCAAGATCAACGGCTTCCCGGAGGGGGCGCCGACGCAGCTCGGACTCGTGCACACGCATCTGCTCGTGCTGGGCTTCGTCGTCTTCCTCGTGGTGATGCTCCTGGAGAAGGCTTTCGCGCTCTCCGAGAGCCGGCTGTTCGGCTGGTTCTTCTGGACCTACACCGCCGGGCTCGTGCTGACCTCGGCGATGCTCGTCTGGCACGGCTGCCTCACGGTGCTCGGCCAGGAGTCGACGAAGATGATCGCCGGCATCGCGGGCGTGGGGCACATGCTGCTCGCCGCCGGCATGGTGCTGCTGTTCCTCGCGCTCCGCCCCCGCGTCTTCGCCCCGAAGGTCGCGGCCGCACGGCCCGCGACCCTCGAGTCGGTCGCCTGACGCTCAGTCGGCCGGGATCGTGTCGTCGCGCAGGTACGCGATGTGCGCGGCGTGGCGCTCCAGGTGGTGCGGCGACTTCCGCACGAACAGCCAGGCGACGATGAGGATCGCGAACCAGATCGGTGTCACGAGCAGGGCGATCAGGGTGTCCGGCTGAGTGGTCAGCGCCCAGAGGATGAACAGGAAGAACGCGAGCACCACGAACACCATGAACACGCCGCCCGGCATCTTGAACGCCGAGGTCGCCGCCTTCTCCGGACGCCGGCGCCGGTACACGAGGTAGCTGCAGAGGAAGATCGTCCACACGAACATGAAGCACACGGCCGACACCGTGGTGACCATCTCGAACGCCGTACCGATGTCCTTGCCCGCGTAGAGCAGCACGACGCCGGACAGCAGCAGGATGCAGGACAGGAACAGGGCGTTCTGCGGCACGCGGCGCTTCGAGAGCCGGCCGAAGAACCGGGGGGCGTCGCCGTCCTGCGCCAGCCCGAAGACCATGCGCGAGGTGGAGTAGATGCCGGAGTTCGCGCTGGACATCGCGGAGGTCAGCACCACGAGGTTGACGACGGTGGCGGCGATGCCCAGTCCGGCGAGGGCGAACATCGCGATGAAGGGGCTCTCGCCGGCGACGTACTCGGTCCACGGCGTGACGGACATGAGGATGATGAGCGCGCCCACGTAGAACAGCAGGACCCGGATCGGGATGGCGTTGATGGCCTTAGGAAGGTTGCGCTTCGGGTCCTTCGTCTCCGCGGCGGCCGTGCCGACGAGCTCGATCCCGACGAACGCGAACACCGCGATCTGGAAGCCGGCGACGAAGCCGAGGAAGCCGTGCGGGAACATGCCGCCGTGCTCCCACAGGTTGGCGAAGCTCGCGGTGCCGGCGTCGTGCGAGAAGCCGGTGAGGATCATGACGAGACCGGTCACGATGAGGGCGACGATCGCGACGATCTTGATGAGCGCGAACCAGAACTCCATCTCGCCGAACGCCGCGACGGTGGGCAGGTTGAGCGCCAGGAGGATCACGACCACGAGGAGGCCGGGGATCCACAGCGGGATGCCGGGGATGAGCGCATCGGTGTACCCCGCGATCGCGATCACGTCGGCCACGCCCGTGACCACCCAGCAGAACCAGTACGTCCAGCCGGTGAAGAAGCCCGCCCACGGGCCGAGCAGGTCGCTCGCGAAGTCGCTGAACGACTTGTACTTGAGGTTCGACAGCAGCAGCTCGCCCATCGCCCGCATGACGAAGAACAGCATGAACCCGATGATCATGTAGACGAAGATCACGGAGGGGCCGGCGACGGAGATCGTCTTGCCGCTGCCCATGAACAGGCCCGTGCCGATCGCCCCGCCGATCGCGAGCAGCTGGATGTGCCGGTTGCTGAGCGCGCGCCGCAGGTGCTCCTCGCCTCCGGCTGCGGTCTGCCCCTGGCGGATGGCCCCCGTGTCTTCCTTCGTCACGCTCATCTCCTCCGGTCGTCCTCGACTGATGCAGAGTAACCACCGGGGCCCGCTCGTCCGAAATCGACGCCCCGGCGATGGCAATCCGGCCCGGGGTGTTCCGTTCGCCCGAAACGATTCGATAAACTGGGCGCACCCCCGATCCATCCCCTCTTTCCCTGCGAGCCCCTTCCTTCATGGCCACCACCCTCACCACGGGCCGTCCGTGGCGCGTCATCCTCGCCTTCTCGATCCCGCTGCTGCTCGGCAACGTCGTGCAGCAGCTCTACCAGTTCGCCGACGCGATCGTCGTCGGACGCCATCTCGGCGTCCAGTCCCTCGCCGCCGTCGGCGCGACGGGCAGCCTGCTCTTCCTCCTCCTCGGCTTCGCCTGGGGTCTCACGAGCGGCTTCGCGATCCCCATCGCCCAGGCCTTCGGTGCGCGCGACGACGCCGCCGTGCGCCGCTCGGTCGCCACGGGCGTGCTCCTCAGCGGCATCACGAGCGTGGTCCTCACGGTGGTCGCGCCGCTCATCGCCGGGCCGATCCTCGCACTGCTGCAGACGCCGCCCGAGCTCATGGCCGAGGCGACGGTGTTCACGCAGATCAGCTTCCTCGGCGCGGGCGCGACGATGTTCTTCAACTACCTCTCCGCCATCATCCGCGCCATCGGCGACTCGAAGACCCCGCTGGTGTTCCTCACGGTCTCCTGTGCGCTCAACGTCGGCCTCGTGGTGCTCATGGTCGGTCCGCTGGAGTGGGGCGTCGCGGGTGCCGCACTCGCCACCGTGGTCGCACAGGCCGTCTCGGTGATCCTCTGCCTGGAGTTCGTGCGCCGGCGGCTGCCCATGCTGCACCTGCGTCGTTCGGACTGGCGCATCTCCCGCACGGACATCGCCGACCACCTGCGCCTCGGCCTGCCCATGGGCTTCCAGGCCTCGATCATCGCGATCGGGACCCTCACGGTGCAGGTCGCCCTCAACACGCTCGGCGCCGACGCGGTCGCGGCCTACACGACGGCGTCCCGCGTGGACAGCCTGGCGGTCGCCCTGCTCTCCTCGCTCGGGCTCGCCGTGTCGATGTACGCGGCGCAGAACCACGGCGGCCGCCGCCCCGACCGCATCCGGCGCGGTGTGGTCGAGGCCACCTGGATGGCGGTCGCCGCGGCGATCGTCCTCGGCGGGCTGCTCATCGCGTTCGGCGCGCCGATGGTCCGGCTGTTCGTCGGCGACGGCTCGGACGACGTCGTCGACATGGCGCACCGCATGCTCATCATCAACGGCTGCGGCTACTGGGCGCTCGGCATGCTCTTCGTGCTCCGCGGCGCGCTGCAGGGGCTCGGCCACACGCTGGTGCCGACGGTCACCGGCGTGATCGAGCTCGTGATGCGCGTCGTCGCCGCGGTCGTCCTCGGGGCGATGATCGGGTTCGACGGCGTGGCCCTCAGCAACCCGCTCGCCTGGGTGGGCGCGATCGTGCTCCTCGTGCCGGCCTACGTCAAGGCGCATCGCGCGCTCGCGACGCAACCCGTGGCCCCGGCCGAGGCCACGGAGACCTCCGCGATCGCGATCGTCGGCCCCACCGACGGCTCGATGGTGGTCGACGCGGTCGTCACCCGCCCGGTCCGCGTCGTGCGCCCCCGCCGGCTGCGGTGGCCGGTCCGGCGCTGATCCGCGATATCCACCGGAAGGATGACCCGGATCGGACTTGAGACGGATGGCCTTCCGGAGAGACACTTCTAATGTCGAAGGTGCGGAGGGGTTCCGCCGGACGGGGGGTCGTCATGACGACATTGGGAGTGGCCAGAGACCTGGCCGCCATTCTGGTACCGATCGGATACGTGGGTGCGGCGCTCGCCGCGGTCTGCGCGATCGTGGCCGCGATCGCGATCATCCGCGGAGCCGGGGGGCTCGCGGGCGGCGCGGTCGGACTGTGGATCGTGTGCGCGCTGATGAGCTTCACCGCGAGCTTCGCCAATCAGTGGCTTCCGCTGATCGCGGCGGGCGCGTCGCTCGTGGGCATGCTCGTGATCGGCGGGGTCGTGCGCGCGATGCTCACGGCGGGCGGCTTCGAGTCGCGACGCCGGGCCGCGCGCGTGAAGCCGGCGCCGTCGACCACGACGACGGCCACGCTCAAGACCGGCTCGACCGCGACGCCCACGGCGCCGGTCGCCGTCGTCTCCTAGCGCTCAGCGGTAGTCGCGGTCGCGGTGCTGCCGCGCCTCGTCGCCCGCGGCCACGCGGGCGCTCTCGCGTGCCCGCAGCTCGACGCGGCGGATCTTCCCGGAGATCGTCTTCGGCAGCTCGGGCACGAACTCGATGATCCGCACCCACAGGTGCGAGGACAGCCGTTCGTGCGCGTAGCCGAACACGGCGCGCGCGGCGGCGGCCTCGTCCGCGCCCGCGTCCGGCGTCAGGCACACGTACGCCTTCGGGACCGCCAGGCGCGTGGGGTCGGGGCTGGGGATGACGGCCGCTTCGACGACGAGGTCGTGCTCCAGCAGCACGGACTCGAGCTCGAACGGCGAGATCTTGTAGTCGGAGGCCTTGAACACGTCGTCGGAGCGTCCGATGTAGGTCAGGTAGCCGTCGGCGTCGCGCACGGCGATGTCTCCGGTGTGATGGAAGCCCCCGGCCCGCGACTCCGCGGTCTTCTCCGGATCGTCGTAGTACCCCGCCATGAGGCCGAGTGGCGGCTGGGCGAGGTCGAGCGCGATCTCGCCCTCGTCCTCCACGACCTCGCCCGTCGACGGATCGAGCAGCACGACCGGGTACCCGGGCAGCGGACGGCCCATCGATCCCACCTTGACCGTCTGCCCCGGGGAGTTGCCGATGCAGGCGGTCATCTCCGTCTGCCCGAAGCCGTCGCGGATCGTGCCGCCCCATGCTTCGCGCACCCGGTCGATGACCTCGGGATTCAGCGGCTCGCCGGCGCCGACGAGCTCGCGCGGAGGGTGCCCGAGCCGGGAGAGGTCGGCCTGGATGAGCATGCGCCAGACGGTGGGCGGGGCGCAGAACGTCGAGACGTGATGGGTGTCCATGACCTCCATGAGCGTGTTCGCGTCGAAGCGGTCGTAGTTGTAGACGAACACCGTCGCCTCGGCCAGGAACGGCGAGTAGAAGCTCGACCAGGCGTGCTTGGCCCACCCGGGGGAGGAGATGTTGAGGTGCACGTCGTCCGGGCGTACGCCGAGCCACCACATCGTGGAGAGGTGGCCGACCGGGTAGGAGACGTGGGTGTGCTGCACGAGCTTCGGGCGGTTCGTCGTGCCGGACGTGAA
This sequence comes from Microbacterium paraoxydans, assembly GCF_019056515.1. Taxonomy (NCBI): domain Bacteria; kingdom Bacillati; phylum Actinomycetota; class Actinomycetes; order Micrococcales; family Microbacteriaceae; genus Microbacterium; species Microbacterium paraoxydans. The sequence continues at coordinate 3,306,560 of NZ_CP064873.1, read as the reverse complement.
GTACAGCAGGGCCGTGTCGCCGGCGGGCGTCGGGCCGTCCGGAACGAACTCCTCCGTGGTGGCGGCGGCGTCCGCGAACCGCTTCCAGTCGGCAGGCAGCGACGCGCCCACGCCGATGCGCAGTACCGCGGGGTCGATCCCCTCGAGGCGGTCGGCCAGGGTGCCGAGGGTGACGACGGCGCCGGCGCGGCCGTGCTCGATGCGGTACGCGAGGTCGGAGGCCGACAGCAGCGTCGAGGTCGGGATCGACACCGCGCCCAGCTTCGTGATCGCGAGCATCACCTCCCACAGCTCGATCGTGTTGTTGAGCATGACGATCACGTGGTCGCCCCGGCCGATGCCGAGGCCGCGCAACCAGGCGGCGACCTGGTCGGACCGGGCGGAGAGCTCGCCGTACGTCCAGGAGCGGAGGCTGAGGTCGGCCTCGACGATCTGCACGGCCGGACGGTCGGGGTTCTCCCCGGCGACGACGTCGAACCACTCGAGCGCGAAGTTGAAGGCGGTCGGGTCGGGCCAGGCGAACTCGCGGCGCGCGGCGTCGTAGTCCGTGGCGTGCGTGAAGAGGAGGTCCCTCATCCCGCGGATCGCTTCGGTGGCGGGGGTGGCACGACGGCTCATGGTGCTCCTTTGCAACGGCGTCCCTCCATCCTGCCCCCTCGTTCAGCGGGGGAGGAAACCCGTGCCGTCGCGGAGCTCGAACACGAGCTGGGTCTCGGTGCCGCGGACGACGGGGTGGACGGTGATGTGCTCGAGCACGATGTCGCGGAGGGCGGTCGCGTCCTGGACGGCCACGTGCACGAGGAAGTCGTCCACCCCGGCGACGTGGAACACCTGGAGCACGCGGGGGATCGCGACGAGCGCGTCGAAGAGCGCCGTGACCTTGGGCCCGGTGTGATGCGCGAGGCGGACCTTGATGATCGCCTGCAGGGGGTAGCCGAGAGCGGAGCCGTCGAGGCGGACGCGCGTGTCGCGGATGACTCCGCGCTCGCGCAGGCCGCGGATCCGGTGGGCGCAGGTGGATTCCGCGAGTCCGAGGCGGTGGGCCAGAGCCTTGTTGGTGACGGCCGCATCGCGGCTCAGGGCGGCGAGCAGCTCCAGGTCGATCTCGTCGAGTTGCGCTTTCGCCAACGTGCCCTCCACGGTACGGCCGGATGTTGCACAGAATAGCGAGGATCCCGGATTCGATGAGTTGTTCTGTCGAAGACCAGCGAGAACCCCGCGATTCGGCCAGCGTGGAGGGATGACCGCACCGCTGCATCCCGACACCGTGGCCGTCCACAGCGGCCGTGCCGACCTCGAGGCGCTCGGGGTCCACGCCCTGCCGATCGACCTCTCCACGACGAACCCGTTGCCCGACGTCGAGCGCGGCGGCGACTCGTATGAGGCGATGGCCACCGGGGGGCGGCCGCCGCAGGACGGCAGCATGGTGTACGCCCGCCTCTGGAACCCGACGGTCGCGCGCTTCGAGGACGCCCTCGCCGAGCTGGAGCACGCCGAGGCCGCCGTGGCCTTCGGTTCCGGGATGGCGGCCATGACCGCCGTGATCCTCGCGCACACGGGCGCCACGGGAGCGCGGCACGTCGTCGCGGTGCGTCCGCTCTACGGGGGGACCGACCACCTGCTCGGGTCCGGTCTGCTCGGCGTGGAGACGACGTACTGCCGTCCCGACGAGGTCGCCGCCGCGCTGCGCGCCGACACCGGACTCGTCGTCGTGGAGACGCCGGCGAACCCGACCCTCGAGGTCGCGGACATCGCCGAGGTCGTGCGGCAGGCGGGGAGCGCGCCGGTCGTGGTCGACAACACGTTCGCGACCCCCGTGCTGCAGAACCCGATCGATCACGGCGCGGCGATGTCGCTGCACAGCGCCACCAAATACCTCGGCGGCCACGGTGATGTCATCGCCGGCGTCGTCGCCTGTGACGAGACGACCGCGGAGGCGCTGCGTCGCGTGCGTGCGGTGACCGGGGGGCTCCTGCACCCGCTCGGCGCGTACCTGCTGCACCGCGGTCTCACGACCCTGCCGGTCCGCGTGCGGCACCAGCAGGAGAGCGCTCGTCGCATCGTGCAGTGGCTGGTCGATCGGCCGGAGGTCGCCGAGGTCTTCTATCCCGGGCTCGACGGGGATCCGCGCGGCATCCTGGAACGGCAGCTCCGCGGGCCGGGGGCGATGATCGCGTTGCGGCTGCGCGGCGGCTATGCAGCGGCCGCAGCGGTGGCCGGGGCGACCCGCCTCTTCACGCACGCCGTGTCGCTCGGGGGCGTGGACTCCCTCATCCAGCACCCCGCCGCGCTCACGCACCGCCCGGTCCCCGCGGAGGCGCGTCCCGCCGCCGACGTCCTGCGCCTGTCCATCGGCCTCGAGGACGTCGACGATCTCCTCGCCGACCTCGCGAACGCCTTCGCGACTCTCGCCGACCCACCCCTTTCCGTGCGACCCACCCCCGAAAGTGCGTCACATATGGGGGTGGCTCGCACATAAGGGGCCGGATCGGCGATTGTGTGAGGACGACAAGAAACTGAGTATCGCCTGAGGTGGGACTTGGTTCCTAGCGGCAAAACCGGGGGGTCGCGGAGAGGGCGGGCCTACAGTCGCGGGTGGCAACGACGCCACTGACCCCGGGAGTCCTCAATGACGAGTGAAAAGACCCACGCGCACGGCCTCGGCATGCGCATCGCCGTGATCGTCCTCAGCCTTCTGCTGGCGGCGATGGTGCTGTTGTTCTTCGCCACGATGAGCAAGGTGTCCGCGGGCGCCTCGGAACTCGCGGACGGCACCACCACCGCACAGGGGGATCCGCGGACCTCGCCGCAGGTGCTGCCGACCTCGCCGCGGGGGCCGACGAGCTGGCCGCGGGCACGCAGGATCTCGCGACAGGCACCGCGACGGCGCAGCAGGGATCGGCGAAGCTCAGTGACGGCGCGACGACCGCCGCCGCGGGCGCCACCACGCTCGCGGAGGGTGCGGGCACCCTCGCCGCGGGAGCCGCCACGGCCCTCGACGGTGCGGGACGGGTGAGCGGCGGAGCCCAGACGGCGCTCGCCGGATCGCAGGAGCTCGCGGCGAAGATGGCGGCGGCGGACGCCGGGGCCCGGCAGCTCGTCGACGGCGCGACCACTCTCGCCGCCGGTGTCGACGGCGCGCACCGGTACGCGAACGGTGTGCTCGAGGGGGCGACGACCCTCAGCACCACCCTGCGCGCCGGAGTGAGTGCCGATGTGCAGAAACTCGCCCATCCGGAGACGAAGGCCCTGCTGACGGGCGTCGCCACGAGTGCTCCCGGCAATGCGCGGACGCTCGCCGCCGGTCTGCAGGGTCTCCTCGCGGCGAACCCTGCCGATGTGCAGCTCCAGCAGCTCGCGGGGCTCGCCGCCGGCGTCGAGAAGCAGGTCGGCGCGCTGGCCGCCCCCGCCGCGGCTGCTCCGGGCCTCGCACAGGGACTCATCGGCGCCGCCGACGGCTCCGCTCGTGTTACGGCCGGCGTCGGTGCGCTCATCAACGGCGACACCTCGAAGGGCTGGCCGGGAACCGTGGCGCTGGTCTCCCCGAAGGGCGCTCCCGCCCTCGTCGCCGGAGCGCAGACGCTGCAGGACGGCACCTCCCGGCTCGCGGCGGGCGCGGCGGATCTCTCGTCCGGGCTGCAGACCCTCTCGACCGGAGCATCGTCGCTGTACTCCGGCACCGCGGAGCTCAGCGCCGGCGCGGCCCGGCTCGACGAGGGTGCCGGGACTCTGGCCACGGGCGTCGACGCGCTGCAGTCGGGTGCCGGTGACCTCCGGTCCGGGATGACCGAACTCCGTACCGGCGCCGACGCGGTCGCCGAGGGGTCCGGTACCCTCGCGGCCGGAAGCGCGAAGCTCGACGCGGGTGCCGCCGACCTCGCGGCGGGCAACGGGCGCATCGCCGACGGCTCCGGCACCCTCGCGACGGCCACGGCCGGCGCCGCACCCTCTCTGCTCCCGTGGATCCTCGGGATCGGTCTGGTCGGCCTGATCGCGATCGGCTTCTGGATCGGTCACCGCGTCACCCACCGCTGATCGTTGACCCACCCCCTTCCGTGCGACCCACCCCCATAAATGACGCACTTTCGGGGGTGGGTCGACCTCAAGGGGGTGGGTCGGCGAATGAGGGTCAGCGCTTCGGGAGGGGGATCGTGCCGGTGGCGATGCGCTCGGTGGGCATGCGGTCGCGATCGTAGGTGATCTCGTCGTAGCCGTGCGGGGTGGGCAGGCCGTCCTCGCCGATGCTGACGAACACGATCTCGTCGATGGTGAGGATGCGCTTGCGCGTGATCATGTTGCGCGCGACGGCCCGCATGGTGAGCGACGTGGTGCCGAAACGGGTGGCCTGCAGCCCGATCTCGATGAGGTCGCCCTGCACCGCCGACGCCTCGAACGTGATGGCGGAGATGTGCCGGGTGACGACGCGGTAGTTGCCGAGTTGCACGATCGCGTAGATCGCGGCCTCCTCGTCGATCCACTTCAGCAGGCTTCCGCCGAACAGCGTGCCGTTCGCGTTGAGGTCTTCCGGGCGCACCCACTTGCGGGTGCGGAAGTTCAGGCCGTCCTCGGACTGCCATGCGGGTGCTTTCTGTTTCGCCATGCCCCGAGGCTAGGCGGGTCGTGCGTCGGCGGTGTTACGTCGCGTTTTCCGGCGGGTGCACACGCCGCCGCCCACAGCGGATCTGCTCCGGGCGGATTCGCTTCCGCGGCCGCAGCCGGAGCCGGAGGCTGGGGTCATGAGCGAAGACAAACCTCTCCCGCAGTTCGGCCCCGAGGCCCGGCGCGCCCTGTTCCACGAGCGGGTGCTCGTCCTCGACGGCGCCCTCGACGACGACAACGGCACCCTCCTGATGACGCAGCTCCTCGGCCTCTCCGCCGAGGATCCGGCGGCCGACATCGCCCTCTGGATCCACTCGCCCGGCGGGTCCGTGCCGTCGATGCTGGCGATCCGCGACCTCATGCACCTCATCCCGAACGACGTCTCCACCCTCGCCCTCGGTCTCGCCTGCAGCGCCGGGCAGTTCCTGCTCTCCGCGGGGACGAAGGGCAAGCGGCGCGCTCTCCCGCACGCGCGGATCCTCATGCACCAGGGCTCGGCGGGGATCGGCGGATCGGCGGTGGAGATCGAGGCACAGGCCGACGACCTCCGGCACATGCGCGACACCGTCCTCGGCCTCATCGCCGACGACACCGGTCAGCCCCTCGCGCGGATCTTCGAGGACTCCCTCCATGACCGCTGGTACACCGCCGCCGAGGCGCGGGACTACGGGTTCATCGACGAGATCGTGCAGTCGACGGCGGAGATCCTGCCGCGTCGTCGTGCGCGGGTGGGACTGGGGGCGGACGCATGAGCAGCTACACGATCCCGAACGTCATCGCCCAGCATCCGCGGGGCGAGCGGGTCATGGACGTGTACTCGCATCTGCTCGCCGAGCGGGTCATCTACCTCGGCACCGGCATCGACGCGGGGGTGGCGAACGCCCTCATCGCGCAGCTCCTGCACCTCGACGCGGACAGCCCGGAGACCGGCGTCCAGTTCTACATCAACAGCGAGGGCGGGGATCCCGGTGCCGCGCTGGCGATCTACGACACCATGCAGCACATCCGTCCGCGGATCGCGACGACGTGCGTCGGGCAGGCCATCGGTCCGGCCGCCCTGCTGGTCGCGGCGGGAGCGCCGGGGGAGCGGGCGGCCCTCGCCCACGCGCGCATCGTGCTGCATCAGCCGGCCGGTCAGTCGCGCGGAGCCATCCCGGACCTCATCCTCGCGGCCGACGAGGTCGTGCGGGTGCGCGCGGACATGGAGACGATCCTGGGTCGGCACACCGGCCGCTCCCTCGCGGAGCTCCGCGCCGACACCGACCGGGACCGGGTCTTCACCGCCGCCGCCGCCCTCGACTACGGCCTCATCGACACTGTGCTCGGTCCCCGTGATCCGGAGGCACGATGAAGTGACGGGTGCACGACGGATCTCCAGGATCCGTCGTGCACCCGGACTCCGGTCGTGCAGGGGAAACGGGTCAGGCGGCGAGGGCCAAGGCGCCGCGGGAGGCCGACACCACCGCCGCGGCGGGGGTGGCCTGACGAAGCTCCTCGGCGACCGCGCTCGTGAGCTCCACGAGGGTGGCGTCCAGGGCCCCGGCGATCGCGGCGATCATCTCGCTGGACGGTTCCTTCCTGCCGCGCTCGACCTCGGAGAGGTACTGCGGCGAGACCCCGGCCTTCTCCGCGGTCTCGCTGAGCGTCTCGCCGCGGTCATGGCGCCGCCGCCGGAGCTGATCCCCGAGCAGGTCGCGCCACAGCGGTTCGGGGCCGTTCGACGGCGGACGGACGGGATGCGGGGCGTGGGGGAACGGGACGATGTCGGCCATGCCTCACGATAAGCCGCCGTCTGTGCGGCGATCGAGACGTTCTGCTCAGAGCAGAAAGCGGCTCACAGCGCCGCCGTGACGCCGGGAAGCAGCGCGCCCAGGATGTCCTGCAGCCGCTGCCGATCCTCCGCGGACAGCGGGTCGAGGATGAGCTCGCGGATCTGGGCCACGTGGACGGGCGCGGCCGCC